>NZ_JBRRDY010000009.1:0-138657 GCF_056759935.1 Stenotrophomonas sp. STEN035 | reverse complement strand
GCGCACCCGCCGCCGGCGCGGGGGGCGGCGCGCGCGCCCCGCGCCCCCCCCCCACGCCGCCGGCCCCGCCCGCGGCGGGGCGGGGGCGGGCCCCGCCCGGCGGCCCGGGCGGGCCCCCCCCGCTCCCACACTGATTCGGGCGGTGTGCGAGAATCCGGCTGTTCTCTTTCGATGGGCCGCCATGTTCCGATTTGCCATTGCCGCGCTGTTTGGCGCGCTCAGCCTTACCGCCTGCGCGCAACAGCCCGCAGCACCCAAAGCCGCTGCCAGTGCCGCCGCCTCGCCGGCCGATGCCGCAGTCGAAAAGCAGGTGCGCGATGCCCTCAAGCAGCTGGATCCAAACCTCAAGCCGGAATACATCGGCGCAGCACCGTTTGCGGGTTTCCGGGAGGTGCTGGTGTCCGGGCAGGTGCTGTACGTGACCGATGACGGTCGCTATCTGCTTCAAGGCACGCCCTATGACATCGAGAAGAAGGGCCAGGCCACCAGCCCCGGCCTGCTGGCTTACCGCCGCAACCTGTTGCAGACGCTGCCGCACGCGGACCGCATCGTATTTGCGCCGCCGAACGCCAAGCACACCATCAGCGTGTTCACGGATATCGAGTGCGGTTACTGCCGCAAGCTGCACCAGGACATCGCCGAGCTGAATCGCAACGGCATCGCCGTCGAATACCTGGCGTTCCCGCGCATGGGCCTGGCCAGCAAGGACGCCACCGACATGATCTCGGTCTGGTGTGCCAGCGACCGCAAGGCCGCGCTGACCGCTGCCAAGTCCGGCCAGCCGGTGCCGTCCAGGAACTGCACCAACCCGGTGGCCATGCAGTACAACCTTGGCCAGCAGCTGGGTATCAACGGTACCCCGGCGATCTTTGCTGCCGATGGCAGCCAGCTCGGCGGCTACCTGCCGCCGGCACAGCTGAAGGCCACGCTGGACCGCATGGAAGGCGGCGGCAGCCGCTGATAGCGTCGTTTGCCAATGCTTGAACAGACAACGCCCCTCCCGGCAACGAGAGGGGCGTTGTGGTTTTGGCAGCTGCCTACTTCAGGCCGGCGCTGACACTGTTGACCAAGGTGCCTTGGGCATCGTCACCGCTGAACTCCCAGAAGAACGCGCCGCCCAGCCCCTGGGCTTTGACGTAGGCCATCTTGCGGCCAAGCATCTCCGGGGTGTCCACGCTCCAGAAGGTGTTGCCGTCATACAGCCACGACGCCTGCGCAAGCGGGTCGGTATACACCGGCCAGCCGAGGTTCTTCAGCACCTTCCAGTCCTCGATGCCGGCCTCGTATTTGCCGGCTGCTGGCCGCCCGCTCTGGTACAGACCGTTGTTGGTGCGCGCTACATTGGTCCAGCCACGGCCGTAGAAGCCGACGCCGAGGTTCAACTTGGCCGCAGGCACGCCGCGCTGCAGATAGGCCTCGATGGCGTCGTTGCTGTTGTACAGGGCGGCGTCGCCGGTTGAAGGATCTGCCGGGGAGTGGAACAGGGCGGTGTGGTGGTTGGTGGTGCCGGCCCAGGCACCGTGGAAGTCATAGGTCATCACATTGATGAAATCCAGATGGCGGTGATAGGCGGCCGGGTCGGTCGGTCGGATCTTGTCGATGCCGGCTCCCACCGCCACGGTCAGCAGCAGCCCAGGGCGCACCGCGTCCAGCTGGCGGCGGAACTCGGCCAACAGCGCGGAGAAGTTGTCGCGGTCGGCCGGCGTGCCGCAGCCCAGGCCGCAGGCTGCCGGATACTCCCAATCGATGTCGATGCCATCGAACACGCCTGCAGCTACCCCTTTGCCGCCGGCATGGTCGGTGAACGGCAGATTGCCCTTGATGTAGGCGTCAATGCAGGAGGCGACAAAGGCCTGGCGGTTCTCCGCGCGTGCGGCATTGGAGAAACCGCGTGACCAGGTCCAACCGCCCAGCGAGATCAGCGTCTTCAGCTGCGGGTGCTTGGCCTTGAGCTGCTTGAGCTGGTTCCAGTTGCCGCGCAGCGGCTGGTTCCATTGGTCGGCGATACCGCTGACGCTTTCGCTGGCGCCAAAGCTGCGGGTGTAATCGGCATAGGCGTCGCCGCCAGCGCCGCTGGCTGGATCAGCGGCCTGGGTGATGCCGACTTCGCAACGGTTGTTGCGGACATTGCCGAAGGCGTAGTTGATGTGGGTCAGGCGCGCCGCCGAACCGCTGCTGTCGATGTTCTTGACGCGGTAGTTGCGGCCATAGATGCCCCATTGGGTGAAATAACCGATGACGCGTTTGCCGCTGGTGCTCGGGGTGCCGGGTTCTCCTGGTTCTCCGCCGCCGCCGCTGTCCTCGGCCAAGGTGCTTGCGCTGACGATGGGGCTGTTTGGTGAGGCGTTGCCCGCCTTGTCGCGGGCGCGCACGGCGTAGCGGTAGACGGTGGCTGGGGTCAGCGCGGTGTCGGTATGCAGGGTGCCGGTGAGCGAGGCGATCTGGCTGCCGTCTCGATACAGGTCATAGGCGGCGATGCCGCTACCGCCGGGGTTGTCGCTGGCTGCGTTCCAGCGCAATGCAATGCTGGTCGTGGTGCGCGACTGCACGCTGAGCCCATCCGGGATCGACGGCGCGGTGCTGTCCTTGTCCGCCGCGCTGACGGTCACGTTGACCGTGGCCGAGGTGGTGCTGGCGTTGCGGTCGTCGGTGGCGATGGCGCTGAGCAGATGGCTGCCTGCTGCGGCGTTATGCCAGGTCAGGCGGTAGGGCGCGCTGCCGACGCTGCCCAGTGGCACGCCGTTGCGGAAAAACTCGACCTTGCGGACACTGCCATCTTTGTCGGACGCGTCCGCGCTCAAGGTAATGCCGCTGCCGGCGCTGAACGTGCTGCCAGCGGTGGGTGAGGTGATACGGACCTGCGGTGGCTGGTTGGCTACCGGCGCGCCGCCGTCGCAGCGGCCGAGGTTGTCGTAGTAGCGCCGGCCGGCGGGATGATCCGGCGGGGCGTTCCAGATTGTCTGCCGAACCCGATAGAGCACGCCGTCCTTCTGCAGGGTGTGGCCGGGCTGGTAGATCGTGGTTCCCATCCACGACTTGACGTCCGTGCAGTCGGCAGCCTGGGCTGTGGATACGGCGCAAGCGGGCGCCAGAACCAGCGCCAGCGCCCAGCGCAGCCGTCTTTGGCGAAGGGTGAGCGGGGGCCGGCAACGGCCTGCGGAATGGTCCTTCATGGGGTTCTCCTTGTGGGTGGGGCGGCGTGTTTGGGCACGCCTTCGGCAGGACGGGCGCAGCAACGCCCGGTCTTGGACCGTCTGGGGAGTATTTTTGGGGCCCGGAAGGGGCCGCCGCACCGGCAGCTGTTGCCGGCTGGTCGAGGATAAAGGGGTTGAAACCGGTGGCGTGGTTTGCCCCGCGCACGGGCCTGTCGGTGTGAACCGCGTCATCCCTGAGGACTTCCGGTAGCCGGGGTACAGAGGCTTGGGGCGGCCGAGTCCGGTACAATCGCGGGCCGATTCCCACCATGGTCTCCCGGACATGATCGTCCTCGAGGGCGCAGCTGCCCTTTCGCCGTTCCGCCGCGAACGTCTTGAATCCCGCCTGCAGTCCATTGCCGCCGATCTGCGCATCACCGGTGCCTGGCACGTCTATTTCACCCAAGCTGCCGATGCCGGCGCGGTCGACCAGACCACGTTGGGCCGCATCCTGCAGGGCCAGCCACAGGCCGCCGAGCGCGCTGATGGCGCGATCTCGCGCTACGTGGTGCCACGCCTGGGCACGCTATCGCCGTGGTCGAGCAAGGCCACCGAGCTGGTGCGTGGCGCCGGCCTGCCGATCCAGCGCGTCGAGCGCGGTACCCGCATCGACCTGAGCGGCTGGCCGACTGATCCGGCGCAACAGGCCGCACTGGCCAAGCTGCTGCACGATCCGATGACGCAGTCGCTGCTGGAAGACATCGACCAGGCCCAGGCGTTGTTCAACAATGTCGGCCGGGGCAGCCTGGAGCGCATCGCCCTGGATGATCTGGAAGGCGCCAACAAGCGCCTCGGTCTGGCCCTGGCCGATGACGAGATCGACTATCTGCGCCAGCGTTACAGTGAGCTTGGCCGGGATCCGTCAGACGTCGAGCTGATGATGTTCGCGCAGGCCAATTCCGAGCATTGCCGGCACAAGATCTTCAACGCCAGTTGGACCATCGATGGCAACGAGCAGGACCGCTCGCTGTTCAAGATGATCAAGAACACCCACCAGCAGACCCCGCAGCACACGCTCAGCGCGTACAGCGACAATGCCGCGGTGATCGAAGGTGAACCGGCCGCGCGCTATCGCCCGGACCCGGCCACCGGCAAGTACCGCAGCGAAGCGGTGGTGCCCAGCGCGTTCCAGATCAAGGTGGAAACGCATAACCACCCGACCGCGATCGCCCCGTTCCCGGGTGCCGCGACCGGCGCCGGTGGCGAGATCCGCGACGAAGGTGCCACCGGTCGCGGCGGCAAGCCCAAGGCTGGCCTGACCGGCTTCTCGGTCTCGCACCTGCGCATCCCGACCCTGCCGCAGCCGTGGGAAGCGCCGCGCGCGCTGAACCCGCGCATGGCGCCGGCCTTGGACATCATGCTCGACGGCCCGCTCGGCGGCGCCGCGTTCAACAACGAATTCGGTCGTCCGAACCTGCTTGGTTACTTCCGCAGTTTCGAACTGCCGGAAGACGGCATCACCCGCGCCTACGACAAGCCGATCATGTTGGCTGGCGGCCTGGGTGCGATTGATCGCGTGCAGGTTGAGAAGCTGCAGCTGCAGGCGGGCGATGCGGTGATCGTGCTCGGCGGCCCGGCGATGTTGATCGGCCTGGGCGGTGGTGCGGCCTCGTCGGTGGCCTCGGGCGAGAGCGCCGAAGACCTCGACTTCGCCAGCGTGCAGCGCGACAACCCGGAAATGGAACGCCGCTGTCAGGAAGTGATCGATCGTTGCGTGGCCATGGGCACGAACAACCCGATCAAGTTCTTCCACGACGTCGGCGCCGGTGGCCTGTCCAACGCCATTCCTGAACTGCTGCACGACTCCAACGTCGGTGGCGTGATCGACCTAGGCAAGGTGCCCACCGACGATCCCTCGCTGTCGCCGCTGGAGCTGTGGTGCAACGAGTCGCAGGAACGTTATGTACTCGGCGTGGCGCAGGAGCGCCTGGCCGAATTCGCCGCCATCTGCGCGCGCGAACGCTGCCCGTTCGCCGCCGTCGGCGTTGCAACGGCGGAGGAGCACTTGGTCGTTGCCTATGGCGCGACCCCGGGCAATACCCCGGCCGATGCACCTATCGACCTGCCGATGGACGTGCTGTTCGGCAAGGCGCCGAAGATGCACCGCGACACCGTGCATCCGCCGGCGCCGCGCTGGCCGTCGCTGAAGACCGGCGGCATCGACCTGCATGACGCCGGTCTGCGTGTGCTTGCACACCCGACCGTCGCTTCGAAGAGCTTCCTGGTCACCATCGGTGATCGCAGCGTCGGTGGCCTGACCGCGCGCGAGCAGATGATCGGCCCGTGGCAGCTGCCGATGGCCGATGTTGCGATCACCCTGGCCGGTTTCGATACCTATGCCGGCGAAGCGATGTCGCTGGGTGAACGCACCCCGCTGGCACTGTTGAACGCCGCTGCATCGGCACGCATGGCGGTGGGTGAAGCCATCACCAACCTGTGTGCCGCACCGGTGACCGCGCTGGATACGGTCAAGCTGTCGGCCAACTGGATGGCCGCCTGCGGCCACAACGGCGAAGACGCGCTGCTTTACGACGCCGTCAAGGCCGTGGGCATGGAACTGTGCCCGCAGCTGGATATCAGCATCCCGGTGGGCAAGGACTCGCTGTCGATGCAGGCGCAGTGGCAGGCCGATGGCCAGGCTGAGAAGTCGGTGTCGCCGGTATCGCTGGTGATCACCGCGTTCGCCCCGGTCAGCGATGCCCGCCAGCAGCTCACGCCGCTGCTCGACCGCGAAACCGAAAGTGAGCTGTGGTTGATTGGCTTGGGCGCTGGCAAGCAGCGTCTGGGTGGTTCGATCCTGGCGCAGACCCAGGCCGATCACAGCGCGCTGCCGGCGTTTGCCGGTGACGTGCCGGATCTGGACGACCCGCAGCGCCTGCGTGCGTTCTTTGAACTGATCTGCGATGCACGTGAGTCCGGCCTGTTGCTGGCCTACCACGACCGCAGCGACGGCGGTGCTTTCGCCGCGTTGTGCGAAATGGCATTCGCCTCGCGCATGGGCCTGGACATCGTGCTCGATGCCTGGGGCGATGATCCGTTCCGCAGCCTGTTCAACGAAGAGCTGGGCGCCGTGGTGCAGATCGCCAAGGAAGACCGCGCCGCGTTCGCCGACCTGGTCGAACGCCACGCACTGACCGAATGCGCACAGCGCATCGCCCGCCCGACCACCGCACCGGTAGTGCGCGTGCAGCTGGCCGGCGACAGCGTGGTGGAATGGCGCTGGGAAGAATTGTTCGATGCCTGGTGGTCGGTCACCCACGCCATGCAGAAGCTGCGTGACAACCCGGATGCGGCTGACCAGGAGCGTGCGATTGCGCGCAACTTCAACGCGCCGGGCTTGAAGCCGAAGCTGGCATTTGATCCGGCCGACGACGTCGCCGCACCGTTCATCGCCAGCGGCGCACGGCCGAAGGTGGCGATCCTGCGCGAGCAGGGCGTCAATGGCCAGATTGAAATGGCCAACATCTTCGAGCGCGTCGGCTTCGACGCCTACGACGTGCACATGAGCGACCTGATCGAAGGCCGCGTGCAGCTGGGTGACTTCCGCGGCATCGCTGCCTGCGGTGGTTTCAGCTACGGCGACGTGCTCGGTGCAGGCCGCGGCTGGGCAACCTCCATCCTCGAACGTCCGGCGCTGCGTGAGGCCTTCGCGGCCTTCTTTGCGCGCCCGGATACCTTCGCGCTGGGCGTGTGCAATGGTTGCCAGATGATGAGCCAGCTCAAGGACATCATTCCCGGTGCCGAACACTGGCCGAAGTTCCTGCGCAATGCCGGCGAGCAGTTCGAAGCGCGCACTGCATTGCTGGAGATCGTCGAGTCGCCGTCGATCCTGCTGCGTGGCATGGCCGGCTCGCGCCTGCCGGTGGCCGTGGCACATGGCGAAGGTCGTGCCGAGTTCGATAGCGCGGTGGACCAGGCGGCAGCCAGCATCGCGCTGCGCTACGTCGATGGTGATGGCCGCGTTGCCACCCAGTACCCGCTGAATCCGAACGGTTCGCCCGACGGCATCACTGGCCTGACCACCAGCGATGGCCGCGTCACCATTCTGATGCCGCACCCGGAACGCACCCCGCGCACGGTCAACCTGAGCTGGGCACCGAGCAGCTGGGGCGAAGATTCGCCGTGGCTGCGGATGTTCCGCAACGCAAGAGTATGGTGCGGCTGAACAGGCGAAGCCGCCGGAAGTTCATTGCCGTACATTGAAGTCTGAAGAAGCCCGCAGGCCAACGCCTGCGGGCTTCTTCGTTGTGGGGCCCCGATTCGTGTCCAGCTGCTCGGCTGTACCCGAAAGCAGGAGCGCGGAGCGCTCCGCAAGCGGATGGATTGGAAGTACCGCAAGGGCCGGCATTCCGCGCCGTGAGGCGGCCATCGCATCTGTGGCCGCAGCGATCCTATCCGTTCCGCCTGCGAGGGGTACCTCAAATCTCTGTCAGTAACGTCCGCCGGCAACCTGACGTTTCTGTGGGACCCATTTGCTCTCTTGCGCGTAGCTGCTGGCGCAACTGGCCGTGTTGCAATGCAACTGTTCCCAGCTTTTAAGGAAGATGAATCCATTTGTTCTGCGGGCACGTCGAAATGAGCCAAAGGCCCGCGGCCCAATGCCTGCAGGAAGATTAACGCCTTCATCTTTCGAGTGGCTGCAATTGATGTCTCTGCAGGCAGTCACGACTAGGCAACTGTTTCAGAAGTAATTTTTTTGAAGATCTCACTAAATTGAGAGATTTGTGTGGCTCCTCACAAAAAAAGTTTTCGGGCCAAAAATTTGACGAAACATGAATCGTCGATTAAGACTCCATCCATCCCGTAGTCACCCGACAGGTATGGAACAAGGGGGGTAGACCGCGACAGGCGTGAGCCTCACGTGCCCAGCTGTACCGGGACCGGGACCACAACACCACAGGGGGATCGTTGGGCTCGCCAGTCCAGCGATGGGGTTTTCTGCAAGCGAAAAAACCCGTCCACTTGAGGAGCAGCAGCGATGAACCGGATCTACCGCAAGGTATGGAACAAGGCATTGGGGCAGTTGGTGGTGGCGTCGGAGTTGGCATCGTCCAGCTCGGCCGGTGTGGTCATGGATGAGCGGCATAGCGCCGGGTTGCGCCTGCAAGCCTTGTCGGTTGCCGTTGCGTTGGGTCTAGGAGCGAGTGCCTGGGTAACAGCGGCACAGGCACAGTCGGTGGAGGTTGGCGGCAACGCGCAGTGCATCGTGCTCGGCAGTGCGACCTTGGTGGATTGCGCTATCGCCAGCAGTGCCGATGCCTCAGGTACGAATGCAGTCGCCATCGGCGCTGGAACAGTGGCCTCGGCCGCAGGCAGCGTGGCGCTGGGCGCAGGCTCCATCGCTGATCGTGCCAACACAGTGTCAGTAGGCTCGGCTGGCAACGAACGCCAGATCAGCAATGTTGCCGCCGGTACTGCCGGTACTGATGCGGTAAACCTCGATCAACTCAACGCGGCTGCCGACGGCGCGCTATTGGCCGGCCGCTACTTCAAGGCCAATGGTGCTGCCGATGGCAGCGATGATGCGGTGGCCAGCGGCGAAGGTGCGATGGCTGCGGGTGTCGGCTCACTGGCAAGTGGTGTGGGAAGCACAGCGGTGGGCAGCTACAACGTGGCTGCCGGTGACTATTCCAGCGCGGTGGGCTATGTAAATACCGCCAACGGTGAGAACAGTTCGGCCGTCGGCAATTTCAACCAGGTTGATGGTGCCAACAGCAGCGCCTTCGGTATGGGCAACCTGGTCGATGGTGACAATGCGATTGCGCTGGGCAGCAACAGCATCGCCAGTGGTGATGGCAGTGTGGTGATCGGTGATGGCGCCTATGCGGCAGCCGATGATGCGACCGCCGTGGGCTCACGCAGTGCGGCCAGCGAGCAAGGCGGCACGGCGGTTGGCAGTGATGCTGAAGCCTCGGGTGCCTTTGCAACCGCGCAGGGCAGCCAGGCGCTCGCTTCCGGGCAGCAGGCAACGGCAAATGGTTTCCGTGCCGATGCCAGTGGCCGCGGCACCACTGCGCTGGGCGCCTACAGCTCCGCCTCCGGTGACCTTGCTTCGGCAGTGGGCTATGGCGCTGATGCCAGTGGTGACTACGGTGTTGCGATGGGTCTGGGCGCTTCCGCGTCGGCTACCAGCACCACGGCGGTAGGCGAATCGGCGATCGCTTCGGGTGAAGAATCCACTGCGGTCGGCGGCACTACCTTCGGTGGCTTCATCAGCACCGAGGCGTCGGGCACCGGCGCGTCGGCATTCGGCAATGGCGCGTGGGCGATAGGTGAGTACGCCACAGCGATTGGCTTCAACAGCTGGGCCGATGCTGACAACTCCACCGCGCTTGGCCAGAGCGCCACCGCGGCAGCGGTCAACAGCGTCGCCATTGGTGCCAATTCCTGGGCAGACCGCGAGAACAGCGTGTCGGTGGGTGATGTTGGCAGCGAACGCCAGATCACCAATGTTGCTGCCGGTACCGAAGACACCGATGCGGTGAACAAGTCGCAGCTGGACGGGGTCGCAGCGATCGCTGAAAACACCAGCAAATACTTCAAGGCAACCGGCAGCGCCGACAGCGATGCCGGTGCCTATGCGGAAGGCGATAGCGCTACCGCTGCCGGTGAGGCTGCCAACGCCATCGGCAATGGCGCATCGGCTTACGGTACCGGCGCCAATGCCTTGGCTGACAACAGTGTTGCGGTCGGCACCAATGCGCTGGCAACCGGTTCCGGCAGCGTCGCATTGGGTATGAATGCAAACGCGGAGAACGCAGACAGCATTGCCATTGGTACCGATGCCTCGGTCAGCGAAGGTGCCTTCATGGCCATCGGTGCCGGTGCCAATGCGCAGGGCCTGTTCTCTGCTGCCATCGGCACCGATGCCAAAGCTGCGGGTTTTGCTGCTACCGCCATCGGGACCTCGGCGTGGGCAACCGGTCGCCAGGCTACTGCGATGGGATTCGGCGCCACTGCGGATGACTGGCAGGCGGTCGCTGTCGGCAGCGGTGCGTATGCAACTTTCTTCGGCACGGCGGTCGGCACGTTTGCCGAGGCGGCCGATGTGGCCACTGCAGTTGGCCAGGGCGCAATTGCGGATATCGCAGGTGCGGCTTTCGGTGTGCAGGCGCGCGCAGGCTTGACCGGCGTTGCTGTCGGCAACAATGCCAGCACCGGTGAACTCGGCGTCGCGGTCGGCTTCAACTCGATGGCCGGTCAGGATTTCTACAGCGTTACTGAAGCCAAGCACACCACCGCGCTGGGTGCGGAGGCGTGGGCGACCGAGGATGGCGCCACCGTCGTTGGCTACAACAGCTATGCACAGGCGCAGAACGCGGTGGTGCTGGGTTCCAATGCCTGGACCAGCAAGGACGCACAGAACAGCGTCGCACTCGGTGCCGGTTCCTTCGCTGACCGTGCCAACACGGTCTCGGTCGGTGCTGCGCAGGAATGGACCGACTCAGCTGGCGTCGTCCACGCAGCCGTAGATCGCCAGATCGCCAATGTCGCTGCCGGTACCGAAGGCACCGATGCGGTCAACGTAGATCAGCTCAACGCTGTCGCTGAAGGGGCGGAGCTGACGGCCCGCTACTTCAAGGCCAATGGTGCGGCCGATGGCAGTGACGACGCGGTAGCCAGCGGCGATGGTGCGACCGCCGCCGGTGTCGGTTCGCTGGCCAGCGGTGCGCAGAGCACGGCGGTGGGCAGCTACAACGTCGCTGCCGGCGATTACTCCAGTGCGCTTGGTTACGTGAATACCGCCAACGGCACCAACAGCTCGGCAGTCGGCAACTTCAACCAGGTGGATGGCGAGAACAGCAGCGCATTCGGCATGGGCAACCTGGTCGATGGTGCCAATGCGATTGCGTTGGGTAGCAACAGCGTCGCCAGCGGTGATGGCAGCGTGGTGATCGGTGACGGCGCATTGGCAGATGCCGATGATGCGATCGCTGTCGGCACCGGCAGCGTTGCCAGCGGCGAGGGCAGCAGTGCCTTCGGCGAAGGTGCGGAAGCCTCGGGTGCCTTCGCCACGGCACAGGGTGCGCAGTCGGTGGCCTCCGGTCAGCAGGCGCTTGCAAACGGTTTCCGTGCCGAGGCCAGCGGTCGTGGCACCACCGCAGTGGGCAGCTATGCGGTTGCCTCCGGCGATCTCGCCTCGGCCGTCGGTTACGGCGCCGAGGCCAGTGGTGACTATGGCGTTGCAATGGGCCTGGGCGCGTCGGCATCGGCAGTGAGCACCACCGCGGTCGGCGAATCGGCGATCGCCTCGGGCGAGGAATCGACGGCGGTCGGCGGTACCACCTTCGGTGGCTTCATCAGCACCAAGGCTTCCGGCACTGGAACAGCGGCATTCGGCAACGGTGCCTGGGCGGTGGGCGAGTACGCAACCGCTATTGGCTTCAACAGCTGGGCTGATGCGGACAACTCCACCGCACTGGGCCAGAGTGCCGTGGCCGAGGCGGCCAACAGTGTCGCCATCGGTGCCAACTCCTGGGCCGACCGTGAGAACAGCGTGTCGGTGGGTGATGTGGGCAGCGAGCGCCAGATCACCAATGTTGCCGCCGGCACCGAAGGTACCGACGCGGTCAACAAGAACCAGCTGGATGAAGTGGCCGCGGTAGCTGGCAACACCAGCAAGTACTTCACCGCCACCGGCAGCGCCGACAGCGATGCCGGCGCCTATGCAGAGGGCGACAACGCCACTGCCGCCGGTGAAGCCACCAATGCGATTGGCAATGGCGCATCGGCCTTCGGCAGTGGTGCCAATGCCGTGGCTGATGGCGCAACCGCAGTCGGCATGAACGCCTTGGCCAGTGGCCAGAACGCAGCCGCGTTTGGCCAGAATGCGCAGGCAATGGGTCCGGGTGCGGTGGCCGTGGGTGGCAACGCAGTGGATGCAAATGGTGATCCGCTGATCAATGTGGGTGGTGAACCGGTGCAGACCGGTGCTACCAGCGCCGGCGTCGGTGGTACCGCGCTGGGTGCCAGCGCCAATGCCGAAGGCTTCGCCGCCACCGCAACCGGTGTCGGTGCCTACGCCAAGGGTGATCAGTCCACCGCCAGCGGTGCGGTGGCCAATGCACTTGGCAACTACAGCACCGCGACCGGTTCGCAGAGCTATGCCGAAGGTGCAGGCACCACAGCAGTCGGTTACAACGCAGCGGCGTATGAAGATGGCAATGTCGCCGTAGGCCGCAATGCCTCCGCACTTGGCGCGGGCAGTCTGGCGATTGGTGACGGCGCCGAGACCGGCTTCGGCTTCTTTGGCATCGGCGCAACCAACGCAGTGGCCATCGGCAGCGGTAGCTGGGCGTTCGGTGACGATGCAACCGCTGTTGGTGCCAATGCCTGGGCCTTTGGTCAGCAGAGCACCGCCATCGGCACCGGCGCCGAAGCAGGTGCCACCAACTCGGTGGCGCTGGGAGCAGGCTCGATAGCCGGTCGCGACAACACGGTGTCGGTGGGCGATGTTGGTGCCGAGCGGCAAATCACCAATGTGGCTGCTGGTACCGAAGGCACCGATGCAGTCAACGTCGATCAGCTCAATGCTGCAGCCGAAGGTGCATTGCTGGCCGGGCGTTACTTCAAGGCAAACGGCGCGGCCGACGGCAGCGACGATGCGGTCGCCAGCGGTGATGGTGCTACCGCCGCCGGTGTTGGCTCGGAGGCCTCCGGTGCACAGAGCACCGCAGTGGGCAGCTACAACGTTGCCGCCGGTGATTACTCCAGCGCCGTCGGCTATGTGAATACTGCCAACGGCAGCAACAGTTCGGCGTTCGGTAACTTCAACCAGGTGGACGGCGCCAACAGCAGCGCGTTTGGCTTCGCCAACTTGGTCGATGGTGACAACGCAATCGCACTGGGCAGCAACAGCGTGGCCAGCGGTGAAAGCGCCATCGTGATCGGCAACGGCGCCTATGCCTTGGCCAGCGGTGCGGCAGCAATCGGCATGAATGCAGTAGCCAGCGGTCAGAATGCAGCGGCCTTCGGTCAGAACGCACAGGCCACCGGCCCGGGCGCGGTGGCGGTGGGTGGCAATGCCGTAGATGAAAATGGCGATCCGTTGATCACCTCCAACGGCGAGCCGGTGCAGACCGGTGCCACCAGTGCCGGTGTCGGTGGCACCGCGCTCGGTGCGAGTGCCAATGCCGCTGGCTTCGCCGCCACCGCAACCGGTGTCGGTGCGTGGGCGCAGGGTGATCAGTCCACCGCCAGCGGCGCAGTTGCCAATGCGGTGGGTAATTTCAGTACCGCCACCGGTTCGCAGAGCTACGCGGAGGGCGTGGGCACGACGGCGGTGGGCTACAACGCGGCGGCTTATGAGGACGGCAATGTTGCCGTTGGTCGCAACGCTTCTGCACTGGGTGAGGGCAGTCTGGCGATCGGTGATGGTGCCGAAACTGGTTTTGGTTTCTTCGGCATCGGTGCGACCAATGCAGTCGCCATTGGTAGCGGTAGCTGGGCCTTCGGTGACGATGCTACCGCGGTTGGCGCCAATGCATGGGCCTTCGGTCAGCAGAGCACGGCGATTGGTACGGGAGCACAAGCCGGTGCCACCAACTCGGTGGCGCTGGGTGCAGGTTCGATTGCCGGCCGCGACAACACGGTGTCGGTGGGTGATGCAGGTGCCGAACGGCAGATCACCAATGTGGCCGCCGGTACCGAGGGCACCGACGCGGTCAACAAGGACCAGCTCGATGAAGTGGCTGCGGTGGCTGCGGAAGGCCAGACCACGGCGAAGTACTTCAAGGCCACCGGCAGCGCCGACAGTGATGCGGGTGCCTATGCCGAGGGCGACAACGCAACCGCCTCAGGTGAGGCGACCAACGCGATTGGCAATGGCGCATCGGCCTTCGGCAGCGGCGCTAATGCAGTGGCTGATGGTGCAACTGCAGTCGGCATGAACGCTTTGGCCAGTGGCCAGAACGCAGCCGCGTTTGGCCAGAATGCGCAGGCGATGGGACCGGGTGCGGTGGCCGTGGGTGGCAATGCGGTGGATGCGAATGGTGATCCGCTGATCAACGTAGGCGGTGCGCCGGTGCAGACCGGTGCCACCAGTGCCGGTGTCGGCGGTACCGCGCTGGGCGCCAGCGCCAATGCCGAAGGCTTCGCCGCCACCGCAACCGGTGTCGGTGCCTATGCCAAGGGTGATCAGTCCACCGCCAGCGGTGCGGTGGCCAATGCACTTGGCAACTACAGCACCGCGACCGGTTCGCAGAGCTATGCCGAAGGAGCTGGCAGCACCGCAGTCGGCTACAACGCAGCCGCGTATGAAGATGGCAATGTTGCCGTCGGCCGGAATGCTTCAGCATTGGGCGAAGGCAGTCTGGCGATTGGTGATGGTGCCGAGACCGGTTTTGGCTTCTTCGGCATTGGCGCGACCAATGCGGTAGCCATTGGCAGCGGCAGCTGGGCGTTTGGCGATGACGCGACTGCAGTTGGTGCCAATGCCTGGGCAGTTGGCCAGCGCACCACCGCGATTGGTATGGGTAGTGAGGCCAGTGGCAAAAATGCGGTTGCCTTGGGCGCCGGTTCGGTGGCCAGTCGTGATAACGCGGTATCGGTGGGCGATACAGGTGCAGAGCGTCAGATCACCAACGTCGCGGCCGGTACCGAAGCAACCGATGCAGTCAACAAGTCGCAGCTGGATGCCGTGGCTGGCGTCGCTGGGGAGACCAACAAGTACTTCCGGGCGACCGGCGATGGCGTGGCGACTGCCAGTGGCACCAATGCAGTCGCTTCAGGCTCGGCAGCACTTGCCAGTTCCGAGCGCAGCACCGCGTTGGGTGCTTCCAGCACCGCCAGTGCCAATGGGGCAACCGCGGTGGGTGCGGATGCCGCAGCGAAGGCCAGCAACAGCACTGCACTCGGCCGGCAAACCTCGATCACCGCAGCCAACGGCGTCGCCATCGGCTATGGCGCGTTTGCCAGCAACGGGATCAACAGCGTTGCGATCGGTGCAGGTGCCGGCGTCTCCGGTGCCAATTCGGTGGCATTGGGCGCAGGCTCGCGTGCAGTCGAGGCCAATGTGGTGTCGGTGGGGGGCGGCAACGGGACCAATGGGCCAGCAACCCGTCGCATCGTCAATGTCGGTGCTGGTCGTATCGCCGAAGGTAGCAGCGATGCGGTGACCGGCGGCCAGCTGCATGTCACCAACCAGCGTGTCGGCGCAGTGGAAACCCGCGTTACCGACATCGACGGTCGTATCGGCAGTATCGAGGGCGTGACCGCCAACGCGGTGACCTACGACGATGCCAGCCGCGACAAGCTGACCCTGGCGGGCGTGCAGGGAACAACCTTGGACAATGTGGCAGCTGGTGCCATTGCTGCTGGCAGCATGCAGGCCATCAATGGCGGGCAACTGTTCCAGTCGTTGGGCAATATGGCCAGCTTCCTTGGCGGCGGTGCCGGCGTTGGCATGCAGGGTATGTTTGTTGCCCCGACCTACGTCATCCAGGGGGCCAGCTACAACAATGTGGGTGCCGCGTTGTCGGCGCTCGATGGCCAGGTGACCTCCCTCAACAACCGTATCGCCAGCAATGGAAACGGCAGCGGGAACGGAAATGGCAACGGCAATGGCAACGGCAATGGCAACGGCAATGGGCCGCGAGAAGCGACTACGGGCAGTGGCGTAGCGCTGGGCGAACAGGCCAAGGCCAACAACGTAGCGGGTAGTGCCATCGGCAATAACAGCTATGCACATGGCCCGAACGATACCGCGATCGGCAGCAACTCCCGCGTCAACGCTGACGGCAGCACCGCGGTAGGGGCCAATACCAGCATCGCTGCGGTGGCCACCAATGCGGTGGCGATGGGTGAAGGCGCCACGGTCAGTGTCGCCTCGGGAACAGCGATTGGCCAAGGCTCCAGCGTCACCGCAGCTGGTGCCGTCGCTTTGGGACAGGGATCGATTGCGGATCGCGCCAACAGCGTATCGGTTGGCAGCAGCGGCCACGAGCGGCAGATCACCAGCGTTGCCGCAGGTACGCAGGCCACCGATGCAGTCAACAAGGCGCAGTTGGATAGAGGCATCACTGCGGCCAATAGCTATACCGATACCAAGTTCAGCAGCATGGCCGACAGCTTCGACGTGTTCCGTGGCGATATCGACAAGCGTCTGCGTCATGTTGATCGCCGCCTCGACCGTCAAGGTGCGATGAGCGCAGCCATGCTGAACATGGCCACCAGTGCTGCCGGTGTACGCACGCAGAACCGGGTCGGCGTGGGTGTCGGCTACCAGGGGGGCGAATCGGCGCTGTCGCTGGGCTACCAGCGTGCCATCAGTGATCGCGCCACTGTCACCTTTGGTGGTGCCTTCACCAGTGATGACAGCTCGGTGGGCGTGGGCGCTGGCTTCGGTTGGTAAGCGGTTTGGTTTTGCCCCCGCCTGCTGCGGCGGGGGCTTCCAGGTTCATCGTCAACGGTCGTGCTGCCCCCGCAGCCCGGCCGCTACGAGCCAGGACGGCAAAGCGATGCAGCGTTGAGGTTCCATCCCTGTTCTATCAAGACGAGAGATCCGACATGAAGAAGAAGACCCAGCTTGGTTTGGCGGTTGCCAGCGTCGTACTGATGGCTTCGATCGGCGTGCCTGCCGCATCTGCTGCAGAAATTGGACCTGCAAAGGTGAGTGGTCTGAGTTCGTCCACGGTGAATACCAGTGGTGGTTATCGGTTCGTGGTGAAATACCGGGCCGGTACCAGCGAGCTGCGTGATACGGCAACGCTCAATCGTGGCCTGGGTGCAGCGGCTTCGCGCGCCGGGTTGGACCGCGTGGTGGCAAAGACCGCCCGCGTTGCAGCCCAACCTGCGGTCGAGGCAGCGTTGCTGCGCCGTATGGGCGCGCCAGGCTGGAACGTGATCAAGACCTCGCGTGCGCTCAATGCGCAGGAGGCAGCGGACTTTGTCCGTGAGCTCAAGGCCAATCCGGCGGTGGAGCGTGCCGATATCGATCGCATGTACCAGCGCATGGCCGACGTCGCACCGTCGATGGTCCCAACCGACCCCAACTACGCGCAGTACCAGTGGAACTTCTTCAACGCGGTCGCTGGCGTACGCGCGCCGCAGGCATGGGATGTTTCGCAGGGCGAGGGCGTGGTGGTGGCGGTGATTGATACCGGCATTACCCAGGGCAATCCGGACCTGCAGAACAATGTCGTCCCCGGCTACGACATGATCAGCGATAAGCGGGTGTCGCGCCGCGACAGTGATGCGCGCGTGCCGGGTGGCTGGGATATAGGTGATTGGGTCGAAGCCAACTACTGCACCGGTTGGGCTACCGGCGGCTCGCATGCGGCCGATACCAGTTCCTGGCATGGCAGCCACGTCTCCGGCACCATCGCCCAGGAAACCAACAACGGCAGGGGCCTGGCTGGGCTTGCCTACAAGGCCAAGGTAGTGCCGGTCCGCGTGCTCGGCTCATGTGGTGGTTTTGGTAGTGATATTTCCGACGGCATCATCTGGGCAGCAGGTGGTGAAGTGCCTGGGTTGCCGCTCAACGCCAATCCTGCCGAAGTCATCAATATGAGCTTGGGCAGCGGCTCTCCCGCGGCTTGCCCGAGCGAGTACCAGGAAGCCATTGATCTGGCCAACAGCAAGGGCGCTATCGTGGTGGTTGCCGCAGGCAACGACAACGCCAATGCCGGCAGCTACACCATGTCCTCGTGCAACAACGTGATCAGCGTGGGCGCCACCGGCGTTACCGGCGCGCGCGCCTATTACTCCAACTACGGTGCACGCGTGGATCTGGCTGCACCGGGCGGTGGTGGCGGTGTCGATGGCAACCCGAACGGCTACATCTGGCAGGTGATCAACGGCGGTGATCAAGGGCCGGAAACCGGCAACTGGATCCTCGGTGGCAAGGGCGGCACCTCGATGGCATCGCCGCACGTGGCTGCTGCCGTGGCAATGGTGCAAAGCGTGGTTGATACGCCGCTGACCCTGAACCAGATGCGTGATCTGTTGAAAAAGACCGCCACGCCGTTCCCGGTGGCGATCCCGGCTTCCACTCCGATCGGCGCCGGCATCCTCAACATCAATGCCGCATTGGTCAAGGCCACCACGCCGCCGTGCGATCCCAACGTGGAGCAATGCGGTCCGGACGCAACACCCTTGGTCAACAAGGTTGCGGTGACCGGTGTAGCCGGCAGTGGTGGCAGCGAAGCGGTCTACAGCTTCCAGGCCGAGGCTGGCAAGGTGCTGACCTTCATGACCTACGGTGGTACCGGTGATGTATCGGTCTACGTCCGCTTCGACGCGGTGGCCAGCAGCACTGCCTTTGACGCCAAGTCGACCCGTGCCGGAAACAGCGAAACGGTGCGCTTCAACACGCCGCAGGCGGGTACCTATTACGTCACGCTGGTCGGGGCGAGCTCCTACAGCGGTGTGAGTCTGGTTGCCCGTCAGTAGTTCTGACCGTCTGCACCACTTTGGAACCCCGGCATTGCCGGGGTTCTTTTTGCCTGTAATGCAGGTTCATGTGCACGACCTGGGGGTGCGAACTGCTAAAGTTCGGCCAACACAGGAGGATTGCGTGAACGCGGTAGCCCACGACGCCCAACTTGCGCCATCACCTGCCGATCGCATCGTCACCGAGCTGTTGGTGCAGGGCCGGCTGAAGGAAGCTGACCTTCAGCGCGCACGCCAGTTGCAGCGTGAATCCGGCGGCGACCTGCTGGTACTGCTGGCCAGGTTGGGGTTGGTGTCCGAGCGCGACCATGCCGAAGTCTGCGCCAAGGTTTTGGGGCTGCGCCTGCTGGCCGCCCGCGAGCTGCCCGAACACCCGCCGGAGTTGGTGGAAGGCGCCGAGCCGGTGCCGCTGCGCTTCCTCAAGCAGTTCCTGGTACTGCCGCTGGGCGAGCAGCGTGGCCGCATCCTGCTGTGGATGGCCGATCCACAGGACGGTTACGCGATCGATGCGATCCGCTTGGCTACCGGTTGCGAGGTTGCGCCGGTAGTTGGTGTGCGCAGCGAGGTGGATGAGTTGATCGAGCGTTGGTACGGACAGGGACGTACCGCGATGGGGACCATCCTGGAAACCACCGATGGCGAGCTCGCGCCGCTGGACGATATCGAGCATCTGCGCGACCTGGCCTCCGAGGCGCCGGTCATCCGCCTGGTCAATCTGTTGATCCAGCGTGCGGTGGAGCTGCGCGCATCGGATATTCACGTGGAGCCGTTCGAGAGCCGCTTGAAGGTGCGTTACCGCGTTGATGGCGTGCTGGTCGATGGCGAAAGCCCGCCAGTCAATCTCACTGCGGCGGTGATCAGCCGCATCAAGATCATGGCCAAGCTCAATATCGCCGAGCGTCGCCTGCCGCAGGATGGCCGCATCATGCTGCGGGTACAGGGTAAGGAGCTGGACCTGCGCGTGAGCAGCATGCCGACCGCACATGGCGAAAGCGTGGTGATGCGCCTGCTTGACCGCGAAGCGGTGGTATTTGATTTCCAGAGGCTTGGCTTCAGCGAGGATTTCCTCCCGCAGTTCCGTAAGGTATTGGAGCAGCCGCACGGCATCCTGTTGGTCACCGGCCCCACCGGATCGGGCAAGACCACCACGCTGTACACCGCGTTGAACCAGCTCAATACCGACAAGGTCAAGATCATCACCGTCGAAGACCCGGTGGAATACCAGCTGGAAGGCATCAACCAGATCCAGGCCAAGCCGCAGATCGGGCTGGATTTCGCCAACGCTCTGCGCAGCATCGTGCGCCAGGACCCGGATATCATCATGATCGGCGAAATGCGTGATCTGGAGACCGCACGCATCGCCATCCAGTCCGCACTTACTGGCCATCTGGTGCTGTCCACTCTGCATACCAACAACGCCGCCGGTGGCATCACCCGTCTGCTGGATATGGGCGTGGAAGACTATCTGCTCACCTCCACCATCAACGGCATCCTCGCCCAGCGTCTGGTGCGCAGGTTGGAGCCGACCCATGCGCTGCGCTACCGCGCGTCGGAAGAAGAGATCGAGCGCTTCGGCCTGCGCCGCTTCCAGCCGCAGGGCGACATCCATCTCTACCGCGCGCAGCCATCGGCGCTGGCGCCGACCGGTTACCTCGGCCGCACCACCATCGTTGAATTCCTGGTGATGGACGATGCGCTGCGCAATGCGGTGATGCGCAAGGCCGTCATGGGCGAGATCGAACAGATCGCACGCAAGGCCGGCATGCGCACCATGTACGAAGATGGCATCGGCAAAGCACTGCGTGGCGAAACCACGTTGGAAGAAGTGCTGCGGGTGACGGAGGACGCATGAGCCATCGCGTCCACCCGGAGCGGCGCAGCTGATGCCGCGTTACCGTTACAAGGCGCTGGATGCCCGTGGCGACCTGCTCGAAGGGCAGATGGATGCAGCCAGCGAAGGCGAGGTGATCACGCGCCTGCAGGAACAGGGCCACCTGCCGGTGGAAGCCAAGCCGGCCACCGGTTCGGCCTTCGAGGGCGGTGGTTGGAAGCAATGGCGGCAGCGTCCGTTTGCCGGCGCCGCGCTGGTGCAGTTCACCCAGCAGCTGGCGACCTTGTTGAGCGCCGGACAGCCCCTGGACCGTGCCTTGTCGATCCTGATGGAAACACCGGAAGACCAGCGCTCGCAACGGGTGATTGCCGACATCCGTGACAGCGTGCGTGGCGGTGCGCCACTGTCGCAGGCGTTGGAACGCCAGCACGGCCTGTTCTCGCGGCTGTACGTGAACATGGTGCGCGCTGGCGAAGCTGGCGGCAGCCTGCACGAAACCCTGCAACGCCTGGCGGACTATCTCGAACGCAGCCAGGAATTGAAGGGGCGGGTCATCAACGCCCTGATCTATCCGGCCATCCTGCTGGTAGTGGTCGGCTTGGCCTTGTTGTTCCTGCTTGGCTATGTGGTGCCGCAGTTCTCGCTGATGTACCAGAGCCTGGATGTGACCCTGCCATGGTTTACCCGCGCGGTGCTGGAGGTTGGCCTGCTGGTACGCAAGGGCTGGTTGGTTTTCGTCGTGGTGCCGGCGCTGTTGCTGCTGTGGGTGGAGCGCAAGCGGCGCGACCCGGTATTCCGACTGGCATTTGATACCTGGCTGTTGAAGCGGCCGATGATTGGTGGACTGGTCGCCAAGCTGGAGAGCGCACGGCTTGCGCGCACGCTTGGCACCTTGTTGCGCAATGGCGTGCCATTGCTGGCTGGGCTGGGTATTGCCCGCAATGTGCTCGGCAACCGTGCCCTGGTCGCGGATGTGAGCGAGGCCGCAGAAGCAGTGAAGAACGGTGCCGGCTTGGCTTCGTCGCTGGGCCGCAATGGGCGCTTTCCGCGCTTGGCCCTGCAGATGATCCAGGTTGGCGAAGAGTCCGGCACGCTGGAAAGCATGCTGCTCAAGACTGCCGACACCTTTGAGCAGGAAAGTGCCCGCGCCATCGACCGCATGCTGGCGGCGCTGGTGCCGGTGATCACCTTGTTGTTGGCGTCGGTGGTGGGCGTGGTCATCATCGCGGTGCTGGTGCCGCTGTATGACCTGACCAATGCCATCGGTTAATCCCCGAGTTTTTGCGAAGGATGAAGAAATGAGGCGAACCCTGAAACAACCCATGTCACGCGCACGCCAAGCCGGCATGAGCTTGTTGGAAATCATCATCGTCATCGTGCTGATTGGTGCTGTGCTGACCCTGGTCGGCAGTCGCGTGCTGGGCGGCGCCGATCGTGGCAAGGCCAATCTCGGCAAGACCCAGATCCAGACCCTGGCCAGCAAGGTGGAGAACTACAAACTCGACACCGGCCGCTTGCCGGGCAAGTTGGAGGATCTGTCTACCCAGCCCGCCGGTGTGGCTGGTTGGCTGGGCCCGTACTCCAAGCCGGCCGAGTTCAATGATCCATGGGGCAATCCGGTGCAGTACCGGGTGCCGGGCGAGGGACGTCCGTTTGACCTGATCAGCCTGGGCGCTGATGGCCAACCCGGTGGCGAAAGCTATAACGCCGATATCCGCTACGAATAAGCCGTGATGGCCGCGTCGCGTACTCCGCTTCCGTTTGCCGCCCTGCGTGCCGTACCCGCGCGGCGCGGCGCAATGCGCGGCATGTCGCTGCTGGAGATGGTGCTGGTGCTGGCGCTGGTGGCCGCGTTGGCCTTGATGGCGGCAATGGCGATGAGCGGCGGAATGGACGGCATGCGCCTGCGTTCGGCCGGCAAGGCCTTGGCGGCGGAGTTGCGTTATACCCGCACTCGCGCGATCAGCACCGGCGTTGTCCAGCAATTGCAGATCAATCCCGGCAGTCGGCGCTGGCAGGGTGCGGATGGTCATCATGGCGAGCTGCCACAGGCGCTGACGGTGAGCTTCACCGGCGCAGGCCAATTGCAGACGCGCAAGGATGAAGGCGTCATCCGTTTCTTTGAAGATGGTGCCTCCAGCGGTGGCCGGATCGAACTGCGCGCAGGCAAGGCGGTGTGGCGTATCGACGTGGCGTGGATCACCGGCGAGGTCAAGGCCGGCCCGCTGCGCGAGGGCGCTGGATGAAGCGCCAACGCGGCTATTCGCTGATTGAGGTGATCGTCGCCTTCGCCTTGCTGGCCTTGGCGATGACGCTGTTGCTGGGCAGTCTGTCTGGCGCCGCACGTCAGGTCAGCATGGCCGATGGTTATGGTCGTGCCGCGCTGCATGCGCAGTCGTTGCTTGCAGTGACTGGGGTTGAAGCGCCGTTGAGCGCTGGTCGCCAGCAGGGCGAATGGGAGCAGGGCCGCTATCACTGGAGTCTGCAGGTTTCCCCCTATGTCGAGCCGCGCCAGCAGCAGGCGCGGCTATGGCTGCTGGATCTGCAGGTGCGCTGGGGCGACAGTGCACAGGAACAACTGCGTTGGCGCACGCTGCGGCTGCGTGGCAACGCGCCGCTGGAGGCGCCGCCATGAAGCGTTCACTGGGGCGATCGCGGCCAGTGCGCACACGCGGCTTCACCTTGATCGAGGTGCTGCTGGCCACTGTGTTGCTCGCCGCCGGCATGGCGCTGGCATTTGCCGCTGTGCGTTCGACGCTGGCGATCAGCAGCCGTGGTGAGGCGATTGCCAGTGGCAACGAACGTATGCGCGCGGTCGAGGGTTTCCTGCGCAGACGACTGGTCTCGGCGATGCCATTGCCAATGCAGCGCGATGCGCTGAACGGCAGTGCCAAGGTGTTTACCGGCACGCCGCAGCAACTGCGGTTTGTCGCCAATGTGCCGAATTATCTAGGCCGCGGCGGTCCCTATCTGCACACGCTTGAGGTCAGCGGCAACGGTGACAGGCAGCAGCTGCGGATCGGCCTGACCTTGCTGCAGAACGGTGAGCTGCTGGAAGAAAACCCGCCACGTGGCAGCGAGTTGCTGGCCGACGATCTCAAGCAGGTGAAGCTGCGCTATCGCGGTACCGATCCGAATACCGGCGCCATGGGCCGCTGGCAGGACAGCTGGGATTCGCCGGGGCGCATGCCAGCCTTGGTCTCCATCGACATCACCCCAGCACGTGGCCCAGCGTGGCCGCCACTGGTCGTGGCATTGCCGCAGCACGGCGTCGCCGGGAGCTGGCGATGAAGATGCGCGGCGCGGCCCTGGTGCTGGTGCTGTGGGTAGTGGCGCTGTTGACCACCGTCATTGCGGCGTTTGCGCTGACTGCGCGGGTCGAACACCAGCAGGGCCGGGTGACCGGCGACCTTGCCGGAGGCGAGCAGATCGCCCATGCCGGTATCGATTACGCGCTGTCGCGGATGCGCGCTACGCCCACCCAGCCCAGCTGGCACGCCGACGGACGGCCCTACCGCTGGCAGTTTGACGGCCATGCGGTGGAGCTGCGTATCGTTGATGAGGCCGGCAAGGTCGATCTGAACAAGGGTGATCTGAACCTGCTACAAGGCCTGTTGCGTGCACTCGGAGTGGCGCCTGACAAAGCCGCGCGCTTGGCCGGCGCCATCGTCGATTGGCGTGACGTCGATTCGTTGCTGCAGGTCTCCGGCGGCGCGGAAACCGCAGACTATCAGGCTGCTGGCCTGCCGTACGGCGCCAAGAACGCGCCGTTTGACAGTATCAGCGAGCTGCAGCGGGTGCTCGGTATGGAGCCGGAGCTTTATGCGCAGCTGGCACCGTTGGTGACGGTGTACGGTAGCGGCCAGCCCAATCCACGTTTCGCACCAGCGCCGGTGCTGACCGCGATGGGGATGGATGCGGCGCTGATCATGGCCCAGCGTGAGCGTGCAGACGGCAGTGCCGGGATGGGCGAAACTTCACCCTTGGGAGGCGACAGCGGCACTTATAGTGTCGAAAGCAAGGTGCAGCTGGTGGCCGAGCGGCAAGCGGTCACCCGTGCCGTGGTCCGTCTTAATCCCGGTGCTATGGCCGGTGCGCCGTATACGGTGCTGCAGTGGGAACAGGGAGCGATGTCTAGATGACGGGGTTGCGTGAACGACTGGGGCAGGTGAGTGCACGCATCGTGCCGGGTGCCGGTGGCTTCTGGGCGTGGTGGTCGCAGGCGTTGCTGTCGTGGCTGCCGTCACGTTGGCGGGCCCTGCTTGGGGTCTCCGATGCGCGCTTGCTGCTGGAGCCTGCCGGCGCGAAGCTGACGGTGTCGCTGTTGCAGGGCGGCCAACGGCAGTCGCTGCAGGTGCTGCCCAGCGGCTCGGTGCCCAACGAGGTGGAAGCTGCCTTGCCGCCACGCGTGGCCGGCTTGCCGCGCTACGGGCTGTTGCCGGTCAGCGCAGTACTGCGCAAGCCCCTGCGCATGCCGGGCGCGGCCGAGGCACGCCTGCGCGAAGTGCTGGGTTTCGAGATTGACCGGCAAACTCCCTTCAGCGCCGGGCAGGTGTACTACGACGTGCGCCTGTTGCAGCGTCGCGACGACGGTCAATTGGATACCGAACTGGTGGTCGCACCGCGGCAGTTGGTGGATGCGTTGCTGGGTCCGGTTGAGGTGTGGCAGCAGCAGCTTGATGGCGTGGATGCGGTCGGTGCTGAAGGCCAGCCCTTGGGCGTGAATCTGCTGCCGCTGCCGATGCGCAGGCAGCGTATCGATCCGATGCGCAGGCTCAACCGACTGTTGTTGATCGCAGGCTTGGTGATGCTGGTGCTGGCTGCCTGGCAGTTGCTGGAAAACCGCCGCGCCGCCGCCGCGCAGTTGTCGGCGCAGGTGGAGGCCTCGGCGGTTCGCGCACGGGCGGTGGCTGCGCAGCGGCAGCAGTTGCAGGATCTGGTCGATGGTCAGCAATTCTTTACTGCACAGCGTGCCCAGCAGGCTTCTGCTACCGAGCTCATCAATGAGCTCAGTCAACGGCTGGGCGATGACACCTCGCTGGAAAAGCTCTCGATTGAAGGCGGGCGCATGCAGCTGATCGGCATGAGCAGCAGTGCGTCCTCGCTGGTCTCCAAGCTGGAAGGTTCCAAGTTGTGGAAGACGCCATCATTGACCGGCGTGTTGCAGGCTGGCCAAGGTGCCGGGCGTGAACGTTTCACCTTGACCGCAGAACTGCGCGGCCCCAACCAGGAGGCTGCCGATGGCACCGCACCCCGCGCGCCGTGACCGCTGGTTGGCCCTTGGTCTGCTGCTGGCCGTACTGGGCGTGATCTACCTGCTGCTGGTGCAGCCCTTGTGGGTCCGCCCAATGCTGGCGGTCGACGCGGAAATCCAGGCGTTGCAGGAGCGCCAGCAGCGCATCGGCATACAGCTGCGGCAGGCCCCGCATATCGCGCAACGGTTGCAGCAGGCACAGCAGACACTGGCCGATCAACCCGGCTTCATGGCTGAAAGCTCGGCGGAACTTGCGACCTCCAAACTTGTGCAGCGACTGGAAGAGGCCGCGCGGCTGGCCAGCCCGGATCAGCGCAGTTGTGCGATCAGCGACCGCTCGCCGTTGCCGGCCGACAGCACTGGCCGCTTTCCGCGGGTGGCGGTGCAGGCGCGGCTGCGTTGCGGCATGAACGAATGGATGAGCGTGTTGCAGACATTGGAGACCGGAACGCCGCAATTGCGTGTGGACCGGCTCGACATCCTGTCCGCTGGCATGGGTGAAGGCGGTGGTGGCCTTGATGTGAGTTTCGAGCTCAGCGGCTATCTGCGCCCCGGCGTAGTCGCGCCGGCCACGGAGGCAGCCAATGCGCAATGACGTAGCGGGTCTGCGCACCTGGTTGTTGGGCGCATTCGCGGGCTGGGCACTATTGGTCTGGGCCGCGTGCCTGTTTGGCCTGGGCAGCAGGATCAGCAGCGGCACTGCCGCACTGGACGTGCCGGCCTTGCCAGCGGTTCCGCAGCCTGCGCCGCTTGCGGTTGCCGACAATTCCGAGGCCTTGAGCCGGCCGCTGTTTGCCAGCGATCGGCGGCCGCACCCGTTTTTCATCGGCGAAGCCGGCGAACCCGCAGCAGCCAGTGTGCGCTTGACCGGTGTCTTGATGACGCCGGACCTGGACATGGTCACGCTGACCACCGAGCAAGGCAAGTCGCTGCGTCTGCGTCTGGGCGGCGAGGTGCAGGACGGTTGGCAACTGCTGTCGCTGCAGCCGCGCAGCGCCATGGTCAGTGGGCCGGCAGGCACGCTCAATCTGGAACTGCAGGTGTTCAGTGGCGGGCCCAAACCGCCAATAGACGGTGCTGCAGCGCCCATGCCTGGCAATGCGCAGCCGATTCCTCCGCCGGTCGCCGTACCCACACCGCCGCCAGCAGCCGATCCGGTTGCACCGTCAGCAGACCAGATCAAGGCGATCCGTGATCGCATCCAGGCCCGCCGTCGGCAGGCACAACAGAATCAGAACGGCGGCTCCGGCCGCCAGAACCCGTAGAGTGAGCGCATGACATCACGCATAGTTGCAGCCAGCCTGCTGATCGGCGCCCTGAGTGGCTGCGTCACCACGCCGACGCCGGATATCCGCCGCACTGCTGCGCCGGACACGCGCACGCCAGTCCCAGGTGAGGCCGCACGAACCAATCCCCTGAGCGCCGAAGAGGCACCCAAGGCCGATGACAATCAGGGGCGTGCGGTGATCCGGCGTGGCAACGGCACCGTGATCAATCGCGCAGCTGCCTCGGCACCGGCACCTGCGTTGACTGCGGCTGGCAACGGTACGGCGGTATTCAACTTTGAAGGCGAGTCGGTACAGGCGGTCACCAAGGCCATCCTCGGCGACATGCTGGGCCAGAACTACGTCATCGCCCCAACGGTGCAGGGCACGGTAACCCTGGCCACGCCCAAGCCGGTATCGCCGGCGCAGGCGTTGAACCTGCTGGAGATGGTGCTGGGCTGGAACAACGCTCGCCTGATCTACAGCGGTGGCCGTTACAACGTGGTGCCGGCTGACCAGTCGCTGGCAGGCACGGTCGCGCCGAGCACCGCACCGGCCTCGGCCGCACGCGGTTACGAAGTACGTGTGGTGCCGCTGCAATACATCTCGGCCAGCGAGATGAAGAAAGTGCTGGAGCCTTATGCACGCCCCAACGCCATCGTCGGCGTCGATGGCTCGCGCAATGTGATCACCTTGGGCGGCACCCGCACCGAGCTGGAGAACTACCTGCGCACGGTCGAGATATTCGATGTGGATTGGCTGTCGGGCATGTCGGTGGGCGTGTTCCCGATCCAGTCCGGACGCGCTTCGCAGGTGGCCAGTGACCTTGAGAAGGTATTTGGCGAAGGCAGCAAGACGCCCAGCGCCGGCATGTTCCGTTTCATGCCGCTGGACAATGCCAACGCGGTGCTGGTGATCACCCCGCAGGCGCGTTATCTGGACCAGATCCAGCAGTGGCTGGATCGCATTGACAGTGCCGGTGGCAGCGCCCGTCTGTTCTCGCATGAGTTGAAGTACATCAAGGCCAAGGACCTCGCAGAGCGGCTGGCCGAAGTGTTTGGCGCTGGCAGTGGTTCGCGTGGCGGGCAGAGCGGTCCCGCTTCGCTGGCCCCTGGCGCCAGCGCGATCAACCTGCAAGGCGGGGGCACCGTCGATCCATCGGCCAGCGCCGACGACAAGCTTGGTGACGGCGGCGGTTCGTTCGGTAAAAGCGATGGCATGGCCGGCGGAAGCGGGAGCAACGGAATGGGTGAGGGCATGGCCTTGCCGCAGCGCAGTTCCGGCAATGGCAGCGTGACCTTGGAAGTGGAGGGCGACCGCGTCGGTGTTTCCGCCGTGGAGGAAACCAATACCTTGTTGGTGCGCAGCACGCCGCAGGCATGGCGTTCGATCCGCGAGGTGGTGGAAAAACTCGACGTGATGCCGATGCAGGTGCATATCGAGGCGCAGGTTGCCGAAGTCGCTTTGAGCGGCGACCTGAGTTATGGCGTCAACTGGTATTTCGAGCAGGCGGTCAACGCCGCCGTCGACAAGGGTGGTGCCGGCCTGCCGTCAGCCCTAGGGCGCGGCATCTGGGGTGATATCGCTGGTTCGTTGATTCCCGGTGATGGCAAGGGCGGCGGCGGTCTGAGCTGGACCTTCCTCGGCAAGAACGCTGCTGCGGTGATCACGGCGCTGGACCAGGTCACCGATGTCCGCCTGCTGCAGACACCGTCGCTGTTCGTACGCAACAACGCAGTGGCCACCCTGAATGTGGGCAGCAAGATCCCGGTGTATTCGGTGTCGGTGTCTGGCATCAGCGACAACCAGTACGCGCAGGTGCAGTACCTGGAAACCGGCACCATCCTCAAGGTGCGCCCACGTGTTACCCGCGATGGGATGGTGTTCCTGGACATCGTGCAGGAAGTCAGTTCGCCTGAGGGAGAGCCTGATGACAACGGCAACGTGCGCATCAACACCCGTCGCATGAAGACCGAAGCGGCAGTCAACGCCGGCGACACGGTGATGCTGGCCGGCTTGATCGAGGACAGCGCCACCAAGGGCTCATCCGGTCTGCCCGGGTTGAGCCGACTGCCAGTGATCGGTGGCCTGTTCGGCCGCAAGACCCAAAGCAGCCGACGCAGCGAAGTGATTGTGCTGCTGACCCCGACCATCGTCCGCAACCCGCAAGAAGCGCGCAATCTCACTGACGAGTACGGCAGTAAGTTCCGTGCGCTGGATCCGATCAACGCACCCAAGGGGCGCTGAGCATGACGCTGCCGGTCATTCTGTTGCCGGTGGGTGTGGACGACGCGGCGCTTGATGCTTGCCTGGCGGCATTGGAAAAACACACGCCGGCCGGAACGCCGGTATGGCTGGCCGATGATGGCCAGAGTGGGCCGCGTGGACAGGTGGTGATCGAACATTGGCTCGCCAGCACCCACCTGCAGGCCGAGTACACACGCCGTCCGCGTCCGATCGGCGAGGCGGCGCATCTGGATGAGATGCTGAAAGCCTGCGGCGATGCCGACGTCGCCGTGCTGGCGCCGGATGCGTTGCCGATGGCGGGGTGGTTGCAGCAGCTCAGCGACTGCCTGGCGCGTGATGCCTCCATCGCCACCGCCACGCCGTGGAGCAACGCCGGCGAGGCCGTATCGTGGCCACGCGCCGGTGAACTCAATCCGCTGCCTGCCGATCCGGCACGGTTGCTGCTGGCCTTGGCGGCAATGCCCTTGCTGCAGCCCGAGCTGCCTTCGGCGGTCACCCATGCGGTGCTGATACGCGGCAGTGCACGTCGTCGCGCGGGTGGGCTGGATATCCATAGCTACGGCTCGTGGTATGCCGCGCTGGTAGACCTGAGCCTGCGCATGAGTGGGCTGGGTTGGCGCAACGTGCTGTGTGACAACGCCTTTGTCGGTCGCCAGAGCGAAGGCAGGCCGGCTGAGGGCGACATGGAGGTGCTGGCCAATCGCTGGCCGGTATGGACTGCGCGGCTGGCCGCATTCCTGATGAATGACCCGCTGTACGCGCATCGCCAGCAACTGCAGCAGTTGTGCGAGCAGGCGATAATGCCGCAAGCCCAGCCCGACCTGTTCGACGCCTGTGGTTCCCTTCCAGGCGCGGAGCCGGTGTGAGCGATTCAATTGCAGTTGTGGTGGTCAGTTACGAGAGTGCGAGCACGCTGGATCAATGCCTGCAGCGGCTGCGCGCGGCCGAGGACGTGGCCGAGATCAGGGTAGTGGACAACGCTTCACGTGATGGCTCGCTGGCGATCGCACAGCGGCATGCCCTGGCCGATGCGCGGGTGCGTTTCATTGCCAACCCGGACAATCCGGGCTTCGCCACCGCCTGCAACCAAGGCGCGCGTGAATGTCATATGCCGTGGCTGGCCTTCATCAATCCGGATCTGATGGTCGAGCCGCAGACCTTGTCGCAGCTGCGGCGCTTGGGCCAGCCCTTTGGCGACTGTCTGTTGGGTGTGGAGCAGTTGGACGAGAGCGGCGTGGCCGATGCGGCCGTGCGACGACGTGACCCGGACTTCGCCGCGATGCTGCGCAATCCAGGCGCGGGCTCGCGGCTGGCGGTGGAAGTAGACCATTCCGCAGCGTTGCAGCAGGTGCAGGCTTTGTCGGGCGCCTTGTTACTGATGCCACGAGGTTTGTTCGACCGTCTGCATGGCTGGGACGATGGCTATCGCTTGCATGCCGAAGATCTGGATCTGTGTCGACGTGCGCGTCAGGCCGGTGCGGTAGTGGCCATCGCCAATGATCTGAAGGTGCTGCACGTGCGTGGTGTATCCAGTCGCTCGCGACCGTTCTTTGTGGAATGGCACAAGCATCGCGGGCTATGGCGTTACTTCCGCAAGTTTGAAGCCAGCCAGCGCAGCCTGCCGGTCAGGGCGGGGGTGTGGTGTGCGATCTGGGCGCATGCGGCGTTGCAGGTGCCCCGGTTGTTGCTGAAATAAGTTTGGATCTTGGGGTGTTGGGGCATTCAAAGCACCCCTCCCCAACCCTCCCCTTGGCTACGCCAAAAGGAGGGGGCAGAAGCGTGCATCGCTCCCTCCCTTGCGCACCGCGCAGGGGAGGGTTTGGGAGGGGTGCTCTTCGAGAAGACGCCATCAGCCCTAAGCCCCTTGCCCGCCACAGACCATGAACAAGCAGCCGCGCCAGCCTGAACCCGGGCCGCCAGCCAGCGCATAATGCGGGGCATGATCATCCAATCCCTGCTCGACACCGACCTCTACAAGTTCACGATGATGCAGGCGGTACTGCACCAGTACCCAGGCGCCATCGTCCAGTACCGGTTCAAATGCCGCACGCCGGGAATTGATCTGGCTGCGTACATGGACGAGATCAGTGCCGAGATCGATCATCTGTGCAGCTTGCGCTTCACCGACGACGAGTTGAAGTACATGCGTGGTCTGCGCTTCGTGAAGCCGGACTTCGCCGACTTCCTCGGCCTGTTCCACCTGGACCGCAAGTACATCAGCCTGCGTGCATCGCAGACCGTGCCGGGCGAGATCGAGCTGGATATCACCGGCCCGTGGCTGCACACCATAATGTTTGAAGTGCCGTTGCTGGCGATCATCAACGAGGTCTGGTTCCGCAACACCACCACCGCTGATTTCGCCGAGGGCGAGCGTCGCCTGCAGGCCAAGACCGCGTTGCTGCGCGATAGCGCCGGGTTCGAGAACTGCCGCATCGCCGATTACGGCAGCCGACGTCGCTACTCGCGGCAATGGCACGGGCGGATGCTACCGATGCTGCGTGATGCGTTGGGCTCGCAGTTTGTCGGCACCAGTAACGTCTATTTCGCGCGCATGTATGGCATGACCCCGCACGGCACCATGGCGCATGAGTATCTGCAGGCCTTTCAGGCGCTGGGGCCGCGTCTGCGTGACTCACAGGTGGCAGCTTTGGAATCCTGGGCGCGTGAGTACCGTGGCGATCTGGGCATTGCCCTGTCCGACGTGGTCGGGCTGGAAGCCTTCCTGCGCGACTTCGATATGTATTTCTGCAAACTGTTTGATGGCGTGCGCCATGATTCCGGCGACCCGGTTGCCTGGGGCGACCGCATGCTCGCCCACTTCAAGGCCAATCGCGTTGACCCCACCAGCAAGGTGCTGGTGTTCAGCGATGGCTTGAACATCGAAAAAGTGATGCAGCTGTATGACCACTTCCGTGGCCGCTGCCAGGTCGCTTTCGGTGTTGGCACCCACCTGACCAATGATCTGGGCCCGACGCCGCTGAACATCGTCATCAAGATGGTCCGCTGCAATGGCCAGCCGGTGGCCAAGCTCAGCGACTCGCCCGGCAAGAGCATGTGTGATGATCCGGGCTATCTGTCCTATCTGCGGAATGTATTTCAAATTAATCAGTGAGTTGCAGGTTGTGCGTAGAGCGCGCACAAGGTAGTGACTAATTTCTGTCACATATAGATGCTTCTTACGTTTGTGACGTTGTTCTCAGTTTAAGGACATCCCCGGCACACCGGTGTAATATCTGTGCCCACGTACATGTGGGTACGATGTTGTTCTGATCGGGGGGGCAATGCGGATTTTGTCGGTTTTTGGGACCCGTCCTGAGGCGATCAAGATGGGGCCGTTGGTACGAGTTCTAGCTGCCGCTCCGGGAGTTGAATCAATCGTTGCGACCACCGGACAGCATCGAGCGATGCTGGATCAGGTTCTGCAGCTTTTCCAGATCGTCCCGGACGTTGATCTGGATGTGATGACGGGCAATCAGACCTTGAACGGATTGTGCGCTCGCTTGTACGAGCGGCTGGATGATCTGTACGCAAAGGTTCAGCCTGATCTCGTTCTGGTCCATGGCGATACAACCACGGCGATGACCGCCGCGATGGCAGCTTTCCATCGGCGGATCCGGATCGGCCATGTCGAAGCAGGACTACGCACCGGCGATCTGCACAAGCCATGGCCGGAGGAACTGAATCGTCGTGTCGTGGACCTGGTCGCAGACTATCTGTTTGCACCGACTGAGAGCTCGCGGCTGAATCTGGCCAATGAGAGCCCGTCCGGACAGGTCATCGTTACTGGAAATACCGTCATTGATGCGCTGAAGCTGAGCGTTGAACGGCTTGATGGCGATCTGGAACTGCAGGCTTCGATCGATGCGGGGCTGCCGTTGCGAGCGGGGCGCCGGGTGCTTCTGGTAACCGGCCATCGCCGTGAGAGCTTCGGTGAAGGCTTCAACAACATTTGCATCGCCTTGTCCGCGCTCGCTGCTGAGCCCGATCTGGATATTGTCTATCCGGTTCACTTGAATCCCAACGTGCAGGGGCCGGTCCATGCCCATCTGGCAGGCAAGGACAACATCCATCTTCTGCCGCCGCAGGATTACCTGAGCTTCGTGCGCCTGATGCAGCGGGCGGATGTGATCCTGACCGATTCCGGCGGCGTGCAGGAAGAAGCGCCTGCATTGGGCCGCCCGGTGCTGGTCATGCGCGACGTCACCGAGCGCCCCGAAGCTGTCGCCATGGGCGTGGTCACCTTGGTGGGAACCGCATCGGATCGCATCGTCAGCGCGGTCCGGCAGGCCTTGGCACAGCCAGCGCGGGTGGCCCGTTTCGATCCCCATCTGAGTCCCTACGGCGATGGAGGGGCGAGCGAGCGCATCGTTGCGGCGTTGATCAACGCGCCGTATCACGAGTTCGTCCCGGATGGCTCTGCCGAAGTATCCAAGAAGCGCAACCAGTCAAACCAAATCGAGTGTGCCTGATGACCTTTTATGCACGTAAACCTGGCACCAAGGGTGTCGCTCTGCCCTTGCTTGTGCTCGCATTGAGCATTGCTTTGCCGGCGTCTGCTGCCGATACAGCGGGTGGCCAGTTCCGGGAGTGGAGCGCCAATGCCCTTGTATCGCGCAACATGACCTTGCGCGACCTGGGCTTCACCCAGCCCATCAGCCTGCGCGGTCAGGACAACCAGCGTGAGATCTATCTGCCGGTGCCGGCCGGTATTGCCACCCAGAACGCGCAGCTGCAGCTGGATGCACGCTATCTGCGTGGTCATCCGGGCCGCACCTCCAACCTGTTGAGCATCGATGATGATGCGGTGGCAGCGCGCACCGTCACCGATCCCCAGGGCGACCTCAGCCAGCTGATCGGCATAGATGGATTCCCGCGTTCCAGTGGTTTTGTGCGCTTCGGTGTGGGTTGGTGGTCGACCGTGTCGGACTACCAGTGCGCTGACCAGAGCGCACCGGCCAACGTCCTGCGGATCGCGCCGGAAACGCGTTTCAGCTATCAGTTCGATGGCCGTGCCATCGATACCGTGGCCAAAGCCTGGAGCGCGCTGCCGCGCAGCGTGCGCTTGTTGGTGGACGGGCGGCAGCTGGACGCTGCCAGCTACGACACCGCCTGGCGCGTTGGCGCGGTGCTGGAGTCAGCTGGCAAGCGGGTGACCGTGACGGCGTTGCCCAAGGTGGGTGACAGCATCGATCTGCGTGGCACCCAGGTGCCGACCAGCCTGATGGCGGTACCGGCTTACGCAGCGCTGGCCGCAGGTGAAGCACAGCACCGGGTAGGCAGCGAGGCCGAGGTGGGGGCGCTGCTGTCGCTGGGCCGCAACAGCGGCCTACCGCTGGATGTTGCCGTCGCCAGCCCGGCACTGCGCACTGCGGTCAAGCGCGCACTGGATGCACTGGCCACGCAGGTGGGCAGTGCCGATGCCGAAGGCGCTGCGGCATTCGCCGCTTGGCGCAAGAGCAGCATGTCCACTCTGGAAACTGCCGTGGAAGGTCGCAATGTCGGTGCCGGCGTGGTTGCTGGGCAGCCGATGCTGGTGGTGGGTACTGGTGCCGCCGCCGAGGTTGCCGGCCTGCTGGGTGCGCAGTGGCGTGCCTACGCACTGGGCCAGAACCTGCAGGTCAACAAGGCGCAGCCGCTGGTCAACGAAAAGGGTGTGGTGCTGCTCGATCGTCTCGGTTCCTTCTCCGGTACCCAGGACATCATCGCTCGCAGCGACCGCACCGCCAATGCCGACCTGGGCCTGCTTTCCAGCGAGGGACGCTTGCCGTTGGAGGTGGTCATCGACGTATCCGGTGCCCCCAATGCTACTGGTGAAGGTGCCGTTGCCTCGATCTTCTTCAACGACTATCTGCTCGGCGCAACGGTGCTCAATACCAACGGCAAGCCGCAGCGCATTGCCGCCAAGGTGCCGCTGTACGCGATTGCCGCGCGCAACGAGGTGCGGGTGTCGTTCCTGCGCCAGCCGGCCCGGCCGCACTGCCATGATCCGGCCACGCCTTACCCGGTGTCATTGCTGCCCAGCAGCCACATCGTGATGGGCGAGCGCGGCACCGCAGCGGACTTCGTGGGAGCTGCCGCGCACCTGTCCGGCGCGCACAAGGTGTTGGTGCCGGAGGCGTGGCTGCAGAACGCACCGACCACCCTGCAGACCGTGATCCGTATCAGTAATTCGGTGGGTGCAGCAGTGGAGCGGGCCACGCTGGAAGTGGTGAAAGGCAAGTCCTTGCCGACGCAGGATCAGTCCTACCTGGCCTTCAATCTGCAGCCGGAAGGCGTCAAAAGTGCTGCCGTGGTGGATGGCGGACATCTGCGCATCAGCGGCAAGCAGGACGACACCGTGCTGGACCTGGCGGGCCTGGACAACGCAGCGTTGGTCGAGGTGACCGGCAACAGTGACAAGCAGGGGGTGATCTACCGTGAGCTCGGTAGCCGCATTCCCAGCATCGCCGAGCCGTTCCGGTTGATGCGCGGTTCGGTGGCACTGCTCGATGGCCGCGGCTTGGTGCAGGATTTCGACAGAGACGACCCGGAAGGTCTGCGCCTGGCGGTTGATGGCAACCCGCAGCCTGCCTGGCAGCGTCACATGGTGTGGTTGCTGCTGCTGATCGGCGTGATCGTGTTCCTGCTGCTGGCTGCCCGCGTGGCGCAGATCCGTAGCCGTCGCAAGCTCACCGACGTGCACTGATAGCTCATGGACTCCGTCTACTGGAACATCCAGCTGGCCAACTACTACGCGGGGCTTGAAAAGGCCGCGTTGGTGTTGGCCGTGCTGATCCTGCTGTCCAGTCTGGACGATCTGTTCATTGACGCGTGGTACTGGACGCGACTGGTATGGCGCAAGTTGACCGTGCTCAAACGATCCTCGTACCGCCCACTGGCGGCCACGGATCTGCTTGCGCGCGCCGAGCAGCCGATTGCGATCATGGTGCCGGCCTGGGCTGAGTACGACGTGATCGCGCAGATGGTGGAGAACATGATCGACGTACTCGATTACCAGGAGTACGTGGTGTTTGTCGGTACCTATCCCAATGACAGCCACACCATCGCCGAAGTCGAACGCATGCGCCGGCGCTACCGTCGCCTGCAGCGGGTGGAAGTACCGCACGACGGCCCGACCAACAAGGCCGACTGCCTGAACTGGCTGGTGCTGTCGATCTTCGATTACGAAAAGCGCAACCGTATTGAGTTCGCTGGCGTTGTTCTGCATGACAGCGAGGACGTGCTGCACCCGCTGGAGCTGCGTTTCTACAATTACCTGCTACCGCGCAAGGACATGATCCAGCTGCCGGTGACCTCGCTGGACCGCGAGTGGTATGAGCTTGTGGCCGGTACTTACATGGATGAGTTTGCCGAGTGGCATGCCAAGGATCTGGTGGTGCGCGAAAGCCTGTCAGGCACCGTGCCCTCGGCCGGTGTGGGCACTTGTTTTTCGCGTAGGGCGCTGCTGGCCCTGAGTGCCGAGACCAACAGCCAACCGTTCAACACCGACAGCCTGACCGAGGATTACGACATCGGTGCGCGCTTGGGGCGCATGGGCATGCAGTCGATCTTTGCCCGCTTTCCGGTGGAGTTCCGGGTGCGGCGTCCGTCGTCGTGGTTTGGCTGGGGTGGTGCGCGCGAGCGCAAGCTGAGCATGGCCTTGTGCGTACGTGAATACTTCCCCGACAACTTCCGCGCCGCCTATCGGCAGAAGGCGCGCTGGGTGCTGGGTATCGGCATGCAGAGCTGGGAGACCTTGGGCTGGGGCGGCAGCCTGGCCAACCGCTATCTGCTGCTGCGTGATCGCAAGGGCATCATCACTTCGTTCGTCAGCATCCTGGCCTATCTGCTGTTTGCACAGCTGATGTTGTTCTGGCTGCTGAAGGTGACGGGTGTGTGGCAGATGGAGTTTCCCACGGTATTCCAGGCGGGCTCCTGGCCCATGGCCATTGCCTTGTTCACCACCGCCGCATTGGTCATGCGTGTGGTGCAGCGCATGTATTTCGTCAATCGTTTGTACGGTTGGGAGCATGCCGTGATGTCGGTGCCGCGCATGATCGTGGGCAATGTCATCAATTGCGCCGCCACCGCCCGGGCCTGGCGCCTGTTTGCCGGCTATCTGCTGTTCGGCAAGCGTCTGGTCTGGGACAAGACGATGCATGACTTCCCGACCAACACCCAGCTGGTGCAGATCCGTCGGCGCCTGGGCGAACTGCTCAGCGTCTGGCAGGCGGTAGAGCCGGAGCGGCTGCAGCAGGCGCTGGACCAGCAGGAGGGAGGACGCCAGCAACCGCTGGGCCGCATCCTGGTGGCGCAGGGTTGGCTGGATGACGAAACCCTGGCCGAGGCGATCTCCTTCCAGGAAGACCTGCCGCGCGCCGCTATTGATGTGGACTATCTGCAGCAGGGGAATTTCCTGCTGCCTGTGGATGCCTGCGTGCAATGGCGGGCATTGCCGCTGCCCAGTGCCGCACCGCAGGCCCTGCGCCTGGCCGTGACCAGCACGCTGCCTGACAACGTACTGGAGGCACTGGCAAAAACCGCAAAGGTCGAGCGTGTTGAACAGTTCATCGCCCGCGAAAGCGAGATCAATGCTGGTCTGCGCCTGATCTGTGGTTCCGATTACCGGATCGATGCGGTGCCGCTGCTGGGCGACTTGCTTGTGGAAATGAAGCTGATCACGCGCGAGCACTTCCAAGCCGCGCTGGACGAGTATCGGCCGCACCGTGATGGCCGTATTGGTGACTACCTGGTGCGCCGCGGCGTGGCCAGTGAGCAGGCCATCACCACCGCCGTGGAAGAACAACAACGACGTGCGCGCGAAGCACGTCTGCATCCGGACGTGTTCCTGGCATGAGCAAGAAACTGTTGAAACCCCTGGTTGTCCTCGTGCTTGCCGGTGCCTGCGCGCCGGCGATGGCCGACGAACTGCCGCTGTCCGGCGCCGCCTATCGCAATGCCGAACAGGCCTATGCGGCGTATGCGCGTGGTGACTACGACGAGGCCGTCAGGCAGGCACGTGAAGCGCTGCGGTTGCGGCCGGACCTGGCCACGCTCAAGGACCTGCTGCGCACCGCGGAACAGGCCAAGCGCGCCGCCAGCGGCGTGCCTGCGCCGCCGGCCCGCGTGCAGGCACCCAAGCCAGCGGTGAGTGATACGGCACCACGCAACAAGCAGGCCGATCGCGCGCAGCAAGCCTGGCAGGCCGGCGACGCCGCGTACAAGGCCTATAACAGCGGCGCGTTCGAACAGGCCGCCACACTCGCACGGCAATCAATGACGCTGGGTGCTGACAATGCCGCGCTGCGTACTTTGCTGGTGTACGCATTGGAGAAGCAGGAAAGGTTGGACGCGGCCGTAGATGCTGCAGCCGCAGCGGTAAGCGCGTTCCCGGACGATACGACCTTATCGGCCCTGCTGGATCGACTGCGACGTCGCCAGGCGACCGTGCCTGCGGCTGAAGCCTGGCGCGCATACGAGCGCAAGGACTATGCGGGAGCGCTTGATGCTGCAGCACGCGCCATCCAGCTCGCACCTGATGTGGCGGGCTACCGCTATCTGCAGATCACCTCGTTGCTGGAACTATCGAAGTTGGTCGAAGCGCGGCAGGCAGCGTCTGCCGCGCTGGATCAGGACGAGCTGGATGTGTCGGCGTTGTCGATGCGCGCCTACGCTGCCGCGCGCAGCGGCGACAAGGCCGCTGCTGACGCCGACCTGGAGTTGGCGTTGGCCCAGGATTGGTTGCCTGAAGAACAGATGGCCGCGCTCAAGCGCATGGCGGGCGAGATCCGCAGCGCGCCGGACCGCATACCGGCGCCGCGGGTGTTCTGTACCGGCGAGGGTGAGCAGATGATCTGCAGTGTTGCCCTTGGCGGCGGCGGGGCGGTGGGCAGCCCTGCCTACATTGCGGCTGACCAGGCCTACAAGGCCTATGCATCCGGCCGGTATCGTGAGGCTGCGGCTGCAGTGGGCACCGCGTCGGAAGCCGAGCCGGACAACATCACCTACCGTGTGCTGCATGCCGATGCATTGGCGATGAGTGGTCAACAGGCGGCAGCCCGCACGCAACTGCAGCCGCTGCGCACACAGGTGCTGCCTGCTGACCAGCTGCTCGGTGCCGGTTATGCCGCGCAGCGTGCCTATCGCAACGACTGGGCGGCAACGTGGTTCAGCAAGGGCGTGGACGCTATCGACGCGGGCCAGCTGAGCCAGGATCCCAAGGTCCGCCGCAACCTGACCGAGGCGATCTCCGACCTGGAGCGGCAGTGGGGCTTCAACGCGGCACTGGGCTACGGCACGGTCGGGGTGATGAACCCTGCGTTCGCCCCCTCACTTTCTGCGCGCAAGACCCTGCAGGCCAGCCAGGAGGTGTTCTGGCGTCCGCCAGTGATTGGCAATCGCAACGGCGCCCGCGTCGAGCTGTATGCACGGATGGGTCAGGCCCTGTACGACGGCACGGGTGGCGCGACTGGCATGTCGACCAACCAGGCTGTGCTGGGTGCGCGTTGGAAGCCATTTCGCACGCAGAATGTCGTCGTCGCGGTGGAGCGTTTCCTGCGTGTGGGTGACAACAGCCGCAATGATTGGCTGCTGCGTGCAGCATGGTCCGAAGGACGCGGCGGTGGTCTGCGCCAGGACGTCAGCAACTGGAACTACTGGCAGGTGTATGCCGAAGCTGATCGCTTCACCGAGCACCCGCAGACGCTGGGTACGCTGGATGTGCGCTACGGCCGAGCATTCCGCATGGACCAGGCCAGCCCGCGGCTGGTGCTGGTGCCTTACGGCGGTTTGACCGGCGGTTACGACAACCTGTTGGCGCGCGAAGGCACGTTGGGAATCGGGCCTGGCGTGCTGGCGCGCTACTGGTTCCGTGGTGACAGCCATCGTGCCGAGCGCTCCTTTGTCGAACTGAACCTGCAGTACCGCCTGCGCGTGGCCGGGGACGACCGTTCCAAGGGCATGTTTGCCGGTCTCTATTTCTCTTATTGATCCAGGAGTAACGCATGTCCGTTTTCCAAGGCGTGATCCAATGCGCCGTCCGCTGCTCGATCTGGATGGCCATAGTTCTTGTGCCGCTGCAGGTCGCCGCGTCGCCGGCAGGTTCCGCCGCGCGTGACGTGGCGCGGCTTTACGCCTTGCCGCCGGAGGGCTCCATCTATGTACGCGTTGCCAACGCCCAGGCGACACCACTCAGCGTGCAGGTGGGTGAGGGGCGCGGCGAGCAGGTTTCGGCCGGTGGCAAGGTTGCAACCGATTACTACGTCCAGCCCGGCGGCCGGCCATTCCGTGTGCGCGTCAATGGCAAGCCGCTGCAGGTGGCGACGCCAGCACCGGCCAGTGGCTTTGTGACCCTGCTGGTGGGCGCCGGTGCTGGTGTGCGGGTCGTGCAGGATCAGCAGGCGACCGGCAATACGGGTTTGAAGGCGGAGCTTGCGCTCTACAACCTGGTGCCCGGCTGCAATGCCCGGCTGGAGCTCAGCTCTGGTGACGTGGTGTTGGCATCGGTAGCCGAGGCAAGCCGTGGCACGCGCGCGATCAATCCGGTGCAGGCGACCCTGCTGGCGAAATGTGGTGCGCGTGCCTCCGCACCGCTGCAGCTGCCCGCGCTGAAGGCCGGTGACCGTTACAGCCTGTTCGTCACCGGTACTGCCAACGCGCCGGTGCTCAAGGGGCAGGCTGCACGCACAGAACCCTATCGTGCACGTTGAGCATGTTGATCAACGCAGACGATCGTAATTCACAGGAAGAAGATTCAATGCCGAACACGACTCGATTCCTGCCACGACTGGCCAGCGCTCTGATGGTGGCGCTGCTTGCGACCAGCGTGGCGGCCCCTGCCTCCGCGCAGGCGGTGCTGGTGGGCAAGGACAACTGGCTGTTCTATGCCGGTGATGACATGAGTCAGGCCGGCACGGCGGCAATGCGCGAGAACATCGCGCTGATGCGCGATGCCAATGAACTGCTCAAGGCCAAGGGGATTGGCCTGGTGGTGGTGGTGGTGCCGTTGAAGGCACGCTTCGGCCAGGGCAACCTGCCGGATGGCAGCGCGATCAGTGCAGCCGCACAGCCGCGCTATGCCGCCGCGCAGGAGCAGTTGAAGGCTGCTGGCATCGTCAGCGTCGACCTGATGCCGGCGTTGACTGCTGTCGAGCAGAGTGGGCAAGGCGCGTTCTTCCGCAAGGATTCGCACTGGACGGCCTGGAGCGCGGAAGCTGCCGCAGAGGCCACCGCAGGCGAGATCCAACAGCATTGGACGCTTTCCGGCGAGGCCGGTACCGGCAAGGCGCTGGGGGATTGGATCAAGGAGCGTCGGTTCAGTGACTTCACCGAGCTGATGACCGCCGCGCAGCGCAAAACGGTAGGTCAGGAGATCTACACCGTGCGCAAGCTGGTTGACCAGGGTGGGCTGCTGGATGATGACGTAGCGGTGGTGCAGGTCATTGGCAACAGTGCCGTGCAGCCCTATCTGGGCTTTCCGCAGATGCTGTCCAACAAGCTGGACCGGCCGGTTGGCCTGACCTGGAAGTACGGCAACTTCGGGCCGTGGTCGGTGTTGTTGGAGTATCTGGAGTCCGATGCGTTCGCGCAGCACAAGCCAGATGTAGTGGTATGGCAGCTCAACGAGTCGCAGCTGCTGTTCGGTCCGGATGTGGCCGGGCAGTGGGATGCTTCCGCGCTGCTTGCGCCGGCAGCATGGCGCAACCGGGTGCAGGCGGCATTGGCGAAATGAGCGGGCAGCCAGCGCAGGAACAGACCGCAGACGCACAGCAGCGCCCGGCCCATCGCCGGGTCGCTGCAGTGTGGTTGGCATTGATGGCTGCGGGCATGGCATACGCAGCCGTGCAGCTGAAGGGAACGGACGCAGTGCCAGCGTTCAACGCCAGCAGCGCATGGGTAGGGAAGGCTGCGCGCGGCGTCGAGGAAAGCCTGCAGCTGCCATTCAAGGAGCCATTGGAAACGGCCGATGCCGCGTGGCGCTATCGCATGCTGGGGCAGCTGGGGCCGCAGGTGTTGCAGGGTTGCCCGGGCTGGCTGTTCTACGCCGACGGCCTGCGTTCGCCGGCCGGTACCGATCTGGCGCAGGCCCAGGCCGTGCGCGTACAGGTGATGCACAAGGTTGCTTCTGCGCTGCGCGAGCGTGGCGTGCAACTGCTGGTGGTGACCGTGCCGGACAAGTCACGCATCGCCACCCAGCAGTTGTGTGGACTGTCCCGTCCCGTACCCAGCCAGATGCAGCTGGAGGGCTTCGTACAGGCGCTCGATGCAGCCGCTGTCGCGCATGTCGATCTGCGCCGGACGCTGGCCGAAGAGACCTTGCCGCTGCCGTACTACCGCACCGACGTGCACTTGGACCAGGAAGGGGCTGAGCGCGCCGCACGCGCGGTCGCTGACGCGGCCAAGCCGTTGTTGGATGGGGAGGGGACGCAGCAGTACACCATCTCCGAAGCCGCCAGCGAACAGCCACGCATGGGGGATCTGATCGTGCTGGCCGGTTTGGAACACGCGCCTGACGGTTGGCGCCCGGCGTTGGACAAGGAGGTGCCGCAAACGATTGAAATGGTCGCAAGCGGCGGCCTGCTGGATGACGGCCCGACGGCGCGCGTCCTGCTGGCAGGCAGTTCCAATTCCCGCCGCAGCAATTTTGCCGAGCAACTCGGCCGTCATCTGCACGAACCCATCCTCAACCAGAGCCGCGATGGCGGGAAGTTCGCCGACGCGGTGCTGGACGTGCTGAAGACTCCCTTGCCGGAAGGCCTGCAGCTGGTGGTGTGGGAGCTCTCGGAAATGTCGCTGTTGCAGCCGCTATCAGCGCTGGAACGCGAGACGGTTGGCATGCCAAGCGCGGCCAACGCATCACAAGGACACTGATATGCCCGCAATGAACTGGTTGCCGAAAACGACCGACTGGGTAAAACGCCTGGATGTGGCCACGCGTGCTGACGAGGTTCGTTGGGACCAGCTGGTTGGGCTGGCCAACGAATCGCTGGACTTCCTCCAGGTAGCCAAGCTGGACAAGCGCCTGGTGAGTGCGTTGCAGGATGAAAAGATGCAGGTGGCGGACAGCGCCCGCGTGCGCGTGGCGGTACTCGGCGCGTCCACCCTGGAGCACCTTGCACCGGGGCTGCGCATTGCAGCGATGCGCTGGGGCATGCAGGCCGAGATCTACTTTCCGGATTACGCCCAGTACTACCAGGAGTTGCTGACTCCCGGCTCGGGCTTACATTCGTTCGCGCCGCAGGTGGTGGTGTGTGCAATGGACCCGTGGCACCTGCTCCGACAGGGCGTGGCGCTGTTGACCCAGCAGGAGGCCAATGACCGGATCACCGCGGTGGTCGCGCAGCTGCGCGGCGTCTGGAAGCTGGCACGCGAGGCATTTGGCGCACAGGTCATCCAGCCCAGCCTGATGCCGGTGTTCCCGGTGTTGATGGGCAACAACGAGCACCGCTTCAGCGGCGTAAGCAACGCGATGCTGCGGCAGATCAACGCAGCACTGCGCATTGCTGCGGACGAAGAGGGCGTGGACATCCTTGCATTGGATGACGCCTGCCAGCGCGATGGCCTGGGTGAATGGCATGACACTCGCCTGTGGCTGCGCGCCAAGCAGTACGTCTCTCCGGCTGCAGCGCCGATGTTCGGCGAACTGGTCGCGCGCCTGGTTGCGGCGCGGCGCGGCGCCACCGGCAAATGCCTGGTGCTGGATCTGGATAACACCTTGTGGGGCGGCGTGATTGGTGATGATGGGCTGGAGCGCATCGTTCTCGGCCAGGGCAGCGCGGAGGGTGAGGCTTTCATCGCATTCCAGCGCTATGCGCTTGAGCTGTCCCGACGCGGCATCATCCTGGCGGTCTGTTCCAAGAATGACGACAGCAACGCCCGTCTGCCCTTCCAGTCGCACCCGGAGATGGTGCTGCGTACCGAGCACATTGCCTGCTTTGTCGCCAATTGGAATGACAAGGCCAGCAACCTGCGTTCGATCGCACAGCAGTTGAATATCGGCGTGGATGCGTTGGTGTTCGCCGACGACAACCCGTTCGAACGCAACCTGGTCCGCCGCGAGCTGCCGATGGTGCGCGTCCCCGAGCTGCCCGAGGACCCGGCGCTGTATGTCGAATGTGTCGCCGGTTCTGGTTACTTCGAATCGCTGGCGCTGACCGCCGAAGACCGTGAGCGCGCCAGCCAGTACCAGGCCAACCAGCAGCGTGAGCTGCTGCGGGGGAGCCAGGGTGACCTGGCCGGTTACCTGGCCAGCCTGGCGATGGTGCTGGAATGGGCGCCCTTCAACGCCACCGATCAAGCCCGCATTGTCCAGTTGATCAACAAGACCAACCAGTTCAACCTCACCACCCGCCGCTACGGCGATGCGGAGGTCGAGCAGTTGATGGCAACGCCAGGGGCGGTGCTGTTGAGCTTGCGCCTGTCCGATACGTTTGGCGACAACGGCATCATCTCGATCATCGCCGCACTGCCAAGCCAGGAGGCGGACGCGGAGTGGATCATCGATACATGGCTGATGAGCTGCCGGGTGCTGGGCCGGGGCGTCGAACAGGCTGCCTTGCAGGTGCTCGTCGAACAAGCCCGCAAGGCCGGCGCCAAGCGCCTGCTGGGGCAGTTCCGGGCGACGGCCAAGAACGGCATGGTCGCCGCACATTACGAAAAGCTGGGCTTCTCACTTCGCTCGCAGGATGAATCCGGCAGCGATTGGGTGTTGGAGCTTGAAGGATTCAAACCAGGGGATGTCCCCATGCAGATCAGGAGCAAACAATGAACAACGCAGAAATTCTCGCCATCCTCCAGGAAACCCTGCGTGATGTTTTCGACGATGAGTCGGTGGTGATCACCGAGGCATCCAGCGCAGCCGACTTCCCTGCCTGGGATTCGCTGAGCAACGTCAACATCATGGTCGCCACCGAGATGCGTTTCGGCGTGCGTTTCAAGGCTTCGGAAGTGGAAGGGCTGCGCAACATAGGTGAGCTCATCGCGCTGATCCAGAAGCAGAAAGGCGGTTGATCCAACCCGGCCGGGCCACAAGCCCGGCCTCAACGAAGCGAAGCCATGCTGTTCAATTCACTCCCGTTCCTGCTGCTGTTTCTTCCCATTGCCCTGGGCGGCTACTACCTTCTTGGTGGCATTCGTCCCAGTCTGGCAGCGATATGGCTGAGCCTTGCATCGCTGGTGTTCTACGGCTGGTGGAACCCTAGCTTCGTCGTGCTCTTGATGGCGTCGATCGTATTCAACTACCTGCTCAGCCTGGTGATCCTGTCCACCGAGGACAGGCCAAAGCTGCAGTTGTGGGTTCTGGGTTTGGGCATCGCCGCCAACCTGGCCGTGCTGTTCTACTACAAGTACTTTGCATCGCTGCTGGGCGTGTTGGATGGTTGGGGTTTGGTCGCGCACAGCACCAGCGACATCATCCTGCCGCTGGGTATCTCGTTCTTCACCTTCACCCAGATGGGCTTCCTGCTGGACTGCCGTGCTGGCGTGGTGCGCGAGCGTGGTTTCTCGTCCTACGTGCTGTTCGTGACCTTCTTCCCGCACCTGATCGCCGGGCCGATCCTGCACCACAAGGAAATGATGCCGCAGTTCGCTGACCGCGCGAACTATCGCTTCAAGGCGGAGAACCTGAGCGTGGGCGGCGCGCTGTTCGTGATCGGTCTGGCCAAGAAGGTATTGCTGGCCGACAACATCGCGCCGTGGGCCGAGGCGGGCTTTTCGGCGCCGGGTGAGCTGCAATTGCTGGGTGCGTGGAGTGCCGCGCTGGCGTATGCGCTGCAGCTGTACTTCGATTTCTCCGGCTACTCGGACATGGCGATGGGCCTGGCCAAGATGTTCGGCATCCGCTTCCCGATGAACTTCAACTCGCCTTACAAATCGACAGGCATCATCGAGTTCTGGACGCGTTTCCACATGACGCTGACGCGCTATCTCACTGCCTACCTGTACAACCCGGTTGCCTTGGCGATCACCCGTGCACGGGCGCAGAAAGGGCTGCCAGTGGGACGCAAAGCCACCGCCACGCTGCGTGGTTTTGCCAGCATGGTGGTGTTTCCCACAGTGCTGACGATGGGGCTGGCCGGCGTCTGGCACGGTGCCGGGCTGCAGTTCCTGATCTTTGGCCTGCTGCATGGCAGCTACCTGGCGATCAATCACGCCTGGCGCCAGTTCGGTCCGGCTCCGCTCGGCACGGTTGCACGCGGCTGGCATCGTGCCGGCTATGTTCTGCTCACCTTCCTGTGTGTCGTGGTGGCGCTGCTGTTCTTCCGGGCCAACAGCACTGCTGATGCGTTCCGCATCCTGGCGGGCATGACCGGCCTGCATGGCATGGAGTCGCTGACGTCTGTGCTGTTCCCGCTGCAGGCAATGTTTGCCGGCAATCCGGAGTGGAGCAGCGGTGATCTGCTGCGCATGCTGTTCGAGCGTTGGGCCCCGGGCCTGATGATTGCGGCCTTGTTGGCGATCGTGTGGCTGGCACCGAACTCCAACCAGATCATGGGTGCCTATTCGCCTGCGCTGGAAGGGGCGTCGCCGGCACCGCGTGCATGGATGCGTTGGCGGCCGAACCTCGCTTGGCTGGTGCTGACCTTGTTGGTGCTTGCCTATGCGATGTTGAACCTGGACAAGACCGCTCGGTTCCTCTATTTCCAGTTCTGAATCCGGTGATCCTGCCGGTTGTTTTCCCTTTTCTGTCGCAGGTGACCCGCAATGCTGGAAAAACTTGGCTGCACCTTTCATCACATTGGCGTTGCCTGCAAGGATTTCGCACTGGAGCAGATGGTGTGGGAGCAGCTTGGCTACCATCAGGAAGGTGAGGAATTCGAGGATCCGGTACAGCGGGTGAAGGGGCGTTTCCTGGTTGGGCCGGGCCCGCGCCTGGAATTGCTGGTGCCAACCTCGGCCGACTCGCCGGTGCAAGGTGTGCTCAGCCGACGCACACGTATGTACCACCAGGCGTTCGAGGTGAAGGAGTTCGATGTGGCGTTGGATGCACTGGAAGATGCAGGCGCACGCCGAACCGCTGAGCCGGCCGCAGCAGTTGCATTCGGTGGCCGTCGCATTGTTTTTCTTTTCCTGCGCAACGGGCATCTGCTGGAGCTGATTGAAGCCGCGTGACCGCGCTCGCGTTGGGTTCCGGCAGCGCTACAAGCCCCAGGCTCGCCGCAGCGCCTTGGCCTGGGGTGTGTCCTGTGAGAGCCAGGGTTCCAGCGCATACACCAGAACATTGCCGGCACCACTGGTGCGGGCCCACTCCAGTTGCCGCTGGACGCGGCTGAAGTCGGCGCTCTCAGCATGGAACTGGGTTTCGTCGCCAGCCGGTGGCGGCAGCTGGCGGAACAGTTCAACAATGGCATCGAAGGCCACGCCACGTTGCTTGAACAAGGCCAGCAGCGGCGTCAGTGCTTGGTGGTTGTCCTGGCCGGCCACGCCAATGCCGTCCTGCACCATCGGGCGCAGGGTGGTGCCATCGAGCACGTGCTGCCACAGACCGACCAGCGTGCCCTCGGTCTGCAGCTGGCTGAAGTAGGTGGAGATGGCGCAGTCGCCACCATGTGCGATCGTCGCCTGTTGCATCTCGTGCAGCCAGCCAACCAGCAGCTGCAGACGTGCAGGTTCGGCCCAGTGGTACTGCTCCAGCTCGTAGGGCAGGTACCAACCGGCGAAGCGTTGCTGTCGGGGCAGGCTGCTCTGGCCCAGCCAAGCGCGGGCGCGTTGCAGGCTGGCGGCGAAGAAGTCGCGCAGCTGCACTTCGTCGGCACTGATTACCTGCCACCAGCGCTGCTCGAACGGCAGGCCGACACGCACGTTGATGCCAGCGTGATCGGCGGCATTGAACAGCATCGTGAAGCTGGCGTCTGACAGTTGCCAATCGCCCTCCGGACCACCGAGGATGCCGCTCCATTGCACTACCAGTTGGCGGCAACCGGCGCGTTGGGCAAGCGTCATCGAGCGCTGCCAGTCCGCGGCGGTCCAGTTCTGATGGTCGCGCCAAGGCTGCAGGAAGGTACCATCCACTTGTTCTGGTAGCGAGCAGCCAGGTAGCCCCGCCAGCGCCACCAAGGTTGGGATCAGCACAGCCGCCTGTAACAGGCGTCGGCGGTTGTGCACAACGGCGGCAGCGGGCTGGGCAGCGGTCATGGGTACTCAGGCACCGGAAGCAGAGACCCACGCATGATCCCAGAGCCTGCCCCCGTTGTGCAGCATGCATGGATGAAACACGTGGGCGGTTCAGCAATGCATGACCGACTGTCATCGGAGCGGCTCCTGTGCGGCCGCGCGGATGGGCGGAGAACCCACAGAAAATTGATCGCGACCAGATGGCTGCCATTGAGTGGCTACTGGGTGATTGCGAGGTTGCAGTACAGCGGGAACCGCCTGACTTCGTTTTGTATTGCAGGCGTTGGCCCTTGCCAGGCCAGCGCAGGTACCAGGCAAAGTTTGATCATGCTGGAGCGCATCTGCGCGTCTCTCGATGGCGAAGGCGGGATCACGCTGGTCGATCTGTAGCGCAAGCTGGGCGTCGACTGATCGGCGCGGGCCGCCGATGTCACTGCTTGCAGCGCAAGCATCGGAAGGTCATGGATAACTGGCACGAAACCCGGCAGGCCATTCCAGGTCTGCCGGGTGCCTTGGGAGTGTCACGGGTAGGTGACCACTACCAGATAGCCCGCTTTTGCCCGTTGCTCGGGGCGAGCCTGCAATGCATAGCTTTGGGAAAAGAACCGCTCGTGAGCCTGGTCTGGATGTGCCGCAAGGCCAACTTGCTCGTGGTAGGCCACCAAGGTGACGACATCGCCGGTGGCCAGGGTGGATACCTGCAGCTGCGCGCCTTGTGCAGACATCGGGCAGGTATCCAGGTTCAGTTGTTGCTGGTCGCGCAGCAGTCCAACGTTGCAGCCCGAATCAACTATGCGTCCCACGAAGCGAATGGTGCCTTGACTTGCGTTGCTTGCCGAAGTGATGGAAAGCAACGCCGCACCGAGCAGGAGAGAACGAATCATGGCCGTACTCCGCGTTTGGGAGCTTCAGTAGGCGCCTGCTGGAAGCGAAGCAGAAGAGGCAACATGCCGTTCTGCTCGCGGACATCACGCGTGTTGAGTGATCACGATCAAATCGCTCCTTGTCCACGGAAGATGGGAATTCTGGCGAATCGACTGTGCTGAGCTTGATCCGGGTACACGGCAGCTATTGCAGGTGCCGCATGTGCAGGGATCATGTGAATGGCTGTTGCAGATTTGATTGGAACGGCTAATTGGCAATTTATGTGGAGAGCGTCACATTTGTTCCTGATAACTTCTCGTCCAGTTCTCGAACAGCAGGTGTCGAGTTCTGATCGGGAAGCGAGTCAAGGATCGAATGTTGCTTCGTTGAGCTCCTTGCTTGCCCCGGACCCACTTCAACTCCTCAGGGCAAGGTAATCGCAATGCGCAACGTCAACATAATCGCAGTTCTCCTGCTGGCAGCAGCCCCGCTTGCTGCCAGCGCCACTGACGGCACCATCACCTTCAATGGCGAAATCACCGACAAGACCTGCACCATCTCCACGCCGCAGGGCAAGGACTTCACTGTGACTCTGCCGACTGTCGGTGCCAACGCGTTGGCCGCCAATGGCCAGGTTGCCGGCCGCACGCCTTTCTCCATCAGTCTGACTCAATGCGATGCTGGCGACGTGGCGACCTACTTTGAGCCGGGCGCCACCATCGATGCCAGCAGTGGTCGTTTGAACAACACCGCTACCGCCAACGCGGCAACCCGGGTGCAGCTGCAGCTGCTCGGCAGCAACAACCTTGCGTTGCCGATGACGGCTGCAGGTGCGGGCCAGCCGCAGACCAACTCGCAATGGGTCACTGTTGCTGCAGACGGATCGGCAAACCTGAACTACGCCGTCGAGTACTACGCCCAAGGTGCGGTGACCCCGGGTGAAGTCACCAGCAGCGTGAAGTACACGATCATCTACAACTGATCGCAGTTGTCGCCACCCTTGGCCGGCGATGCGGCCGGCCGAGGGATCTATTCCACGCATAGAAGCGGTGGCTGCGATGAATTCTCATTTCCTGAAAGCACTGCTTGGCGCGGTGTTGATGGTGTCGTTCTGCCCGGCGACCATGGCAGGCGTGGTGATCAACGGGACAAGGGTGATCTACCCAGGGCCGGCGCGCGAAGTCACCGTCCAGGTAAGCAATGTCGGCGAGGCGCCCTCATTGGTGCAGGCCTGGATCGACAGTGGCGACCCCGAGCAGACGGCGGAAAACAGTGATGCTCCATTCTTGTTGACGCCGCCTATCGCCCGGGTTGAGGCCGGACGCAGCCAGGCGTTGCGGGTGATCTTCACCGGAGCCGATTTGCCTGGAGATCGCGAGTCACTGTTCTGGTTGAACGTATTGGATGTCGCGCCGTCGCCGAAAGAATCCGCTGAAGAGCAGAACTATCTGCAGGTGGCATTCCGTTCGCGAATCAAGTTGTTCTATCGCCCAAAAGGGATGCCGGAATCGGCCAACGATGCGCCATCGAAGCTGCGCTGGAGCTGGTCGGGAGGAAAGCTGCGGGCAGACAATCCAACGCCTTATCACGTGACGTTGGCAGAGGTGCATGCAATCAGCGCCAACGTGGACAAGCTGGTTGAAGAGAAAGGAAAGATGATCGGCCCCAACCAGCAATTGGTGCTGGATGCCGCTGGTCCCATGGACACGGTGCGCTTCATCACCATCAACGACTACGGCGGAAGGGTGGAGAACAGCGCCAGCGTAGCTGCTGGTCTCTGAGTAACGGATCGATGGATCGGGCGTACTTGCAGTTGCGATCGTTCTGAAGGAAACCGGTGTGATTGAGAGCAGACTGTCATCTTCTATTCGGAGGTCGATCTTCGATGCAGCAGCGGGCATTGAGCGAATGCTGCCGATGTTTCTGCTTGTCGCAGGCGTTGCGCTGCCGCTGCGTGTGTGGGCGGCGCCGGAGCCGGAGCCAAGCGGCAATCTCGGCGAGCAGGCGTTGCTGGTAAGTGCTGGTCCGGCCAAGCGTGCTGCCCCTGAAGTAGCGCAGTTCGACTCCAACTTTCTTTCCGGGTCTGGCACCAAGGTTGATCTATCTGCCTTCACCAATGGCAATCCGATGGTGGCGGGCGACTATCGCGTGGATATTTACGTCAACGGCAGCTGGAAGGGGCGCCGGGATCTGCGGTTTCGCGGCAATGGGCAGGGCGAGGTGGGGGCCTGCCTGGACATGGCGCTGCTTGAAGACCTTGGCGTAGATACCGAGCAACTGCAGACCGTTGCTGGCAGTGCAAGTACAGCCGATGCCTGTGTCCAGGTGCAGGAGCGTATGCCCGATGCATTCGGCATCTATGACAGTGGCAATCTGCGCTACGACTTGAGCATCCCGCAGGTCAACCTGCGTCGCGAGGCACGTGGCTACGTGAATCCGGCGCTGTGGGACCGTGGCATCAACGCCGGTTTTGTTGGCTACAGTTTCAACGTGGTGGATGGGCGGACACGCGGCGCTTTCTCTACGCGCAATCGCAGTGCCTATCTTGGCCTCAACATGGGACTCAATCTGGGGGGCTGGCAGCTGCGACAGGACTCCAATCTCACGTGGAACGAGGGCGGCGGCAGCAACTATCAACGTATCAGTACTTATGCTCAACGTGGAATCGCGAGCGTGGGTGGCCAGCTCACCGTTGGCGAGGCCTATACCAGCGGTGAACTGTTTGATTCGCTAGGTTATCGCGGCATCAGCCTGGTGACTGACGATCGCATGTTGCCCGATTCGCTGCGTGGCTACGCACCGGTGATCCGTGGTATCGCCGAAACCAACGCGCGCGTGGAGATTCGGCAGAACCAACAGCTGATCTATTCCAGCACGGTGTCGCCGGGAAACTTCCTCATTGAGGATTTGTTCCCCACCGGCTACGGCGGCGACCTGGACGTCAGCGTCATCGAGGCGGACGGACGCACGCGCTCGTTCAAGGTCCCGTTCGGCTCTGTCGCACAGATGCTGCGCCCGGGCATGTCGCGTTATGCGTTTACCCTGGGCGAGGTGCGAAATGACAATCTGCTGGATAGACCATGGTTGGCTCAAGGGACCTACCAGCGCGGCATCGCCAATCGCTTGACCCTGTATGGCGGTGCCCTGTTGAGTGAGCAATATGGAGCGCTGTTGTATGGCGCCGGACTGGCGACGCCGGTGGGCGCGGTCTCGCTTGAAATGACCCACGCGCGCGCGCGCTTCCAAGGTGGGCAGGATGCCTTGGGGTCGAGCATGCGTTTGAGCTACAGCAACCTGATTGCTCAGCTTGGCACCAATGTAACTCTGGCAGCCTACCGATACTCTACCCGCGGCTATTACAGCCTGCAGGATGCAATGCGTCACCGTGATGCAATCGCGCGCGGATTCGACGCGCAGCGGTTCGGTCGGCAACGCAGCCAGTTTCAGTTGACCCTGAATCAGCCGCTGGAAAAAGGCTGGGGGTCACTGTATGTGACCGGATCGGTACGCGACTTTTACGACATCCCAGGTAACAGCGTGCAGTACCAAATAGGCTACAACAATTCTTGGCGTGCTATGAACCTGGGCTTGTCCGCGGCTCGTACCGAAGAAGGTTTGCCTGCGGTGCGCGACACCCAGTATCTGCTGAGTATCAGCATGCCGCTGGGCCGACGCAGCCGGTCAATGTCACTGAACGCAGATGTGGGAATGCGTGATGCTGGCTCGCGTAACCCCAACGGCGGTTATGACAATAGCCGCATAGGGATCACTGGCGCGCTTGGTGCCGACTACCGTTTCAACTATGGGCTGACCTTGGCCGACAGTCGTAGCGGTAGCTCCAGTGTGATGGCCTCGGCGGGCTATCGCGCCCGTTACGCAACACTCAACGGTACATATGGGTATTCCAACGCCTTCCAGCAGCTCTCGCTCAGCGCCAGTGGCAACCTGCTGGTGCACGGCGGCGGAGTGACGCTCGGGCCGTATCGCGGTGACACCATGGTACTTGTACATGCGCCTGGTGCGTCCGATGCGACGGTGAGCAATGCCTCCGGCCTGCGTGTGGACAAACGTGGCTATGCGCTGGTGCCCTATGTATCGCCGTACCGACTCAATGCCGTCACGCTTGATCCAGCCAACATGGCGCGGGATGTCGAGCTGGACGCCAGTAGTCAGTCGGTGGCGCCTTACGCTGGCGCCATCAGCTTGCTGCGATTCCAGACCCGCAGTGGTCGGGCGTTGTTGATCAGTGTGCGCGGCGCAACTGGCCAATCGCTTCCGCTAGGTGCGTCGGTCAAGGATGAGGTCGGGCAACTTGTCGGTCTGGTAGGGCAAGGTGGACGTCTCTATGTGCGTACCGAGCACAACAGCGGACGGCTGCAGGTTGAGTGGGGCACGCAAGCCTCACAACGTTGTGTGCTCGATTACAAGGTGGCTGCTGCCTCAGGTCAGGAGCAGCTTGGAATGACTTCATTGGAGACGCTATGTCAGTGACCCAGGGGTGGTTGCGTTTGTTTGCCTGCGGCGTGGTTGCAGCGGCAGGGTTGTCGTCCATTACGCCGGCTTCGGCATGGTGTTTTGCCGTCGATCCCGCGACGTATGCTACACAGAATGTGTACCTGGACCTTGGCGAGATCGTTGTTCCGTCCAGCTTGCCGGTGGGGGCGACAATCATCACGCGCAGCTATCCAGTTACGCGAAAGGACAATTACTTTTCTTGCTCGGGTTTTGGCGGGCAGTCCATGGCGCGAGTGTCATACTCTTCTCCTTGGGCTTTCAAAGAGGTGCCGGGAATGGATTCGGTCACTGCAACGGACGTTCCAGGGATCGGGATCAGGATCCGACAGTCAGTCGTGAACGAAAGAGGCACGGTGGTTTCGACGTATTACCCCGCCCACTTTTTTTACAATAATGGTCAGATCATCGGGATTCCGGGAGACCCCTTGGTTGTGGAGCTGATAAAGACCGCCAGCGTCGTTGGTAGCGGGCAGATATTTCCCCCAGGGTATTTTTTTGCCGCTCATCAAATCTGGCTTACTCCTGACAGCTCGCCGGTACTGGCGGTGTATCTGAACCAGGATTCGGGCATCATCAAGCCAGGCACCTGTACGCCTACCGCGGGAAGCAGGAATGTCGCCGTAACATTTGGCTCCGTGTCCCGGAATGCGTTTACGGGGATGGGAATCACCGCTGCGAATCGGGATTTTGATATCGAGCTTGATTGCCAGGGTTTCGATCCGGCAGGTACCGTGATCGGCGTGCGCGTGGATGCGCCGCGGGATGCCTCAAATTTGCCTGGGGTCATGCCACTGACCGCGTCAGCGGACACAGCGTCAGGCGTGGCGATTGAAATAGTCCAACGTGGGGCTCAGGGCGAGCGGCCGCTGCGCTTTGGTGAGAGCGTCGTGCTCACTGGCGCAGCGGGGAGCGCTGGAAGACTGGTGCTGCCGCTGCGTGCCCGTTATATACAGACCAGTGCAGCCAAGGTGACGCCGGGCAAGGCGAACGGGTTGGCGACATTCACCATTCAATACAATTGAGTCAATGCAGTGAAGTCATATTCCCATTGGTAATGAATTCTCAGGCACTCAGATGCAATGCCGATGGTATCTTTGCGCGCCAGCATCAATTCCAAGTTCTAAGGTGTAGGCGTGAGTGGTTGGATGGGCCGGGTGGTGGTCGCAGCAATGGCCACCGCTCCAATGGAGGCAGCTTGGATGCCGAAGGCCGAGGTCAAGGATGCGTTTTTCCGCACAAGACCGGTGGTAGAGAGCGTGATGTTGTGCGTTTACTCCGACATCAGTGGTGTGGTCGATACGCCTGATTGCGTTCGATTCAATTAGCAAACGGAGGTGCTTGCCTATGTGCTTGGCTATACCGATCAAGGTGCTGGCTGTCTGAACCGCATCACTGGCACTCCCGCCGGGAGGCTGGACGAGCGCTGTGGCGTTTGCGGGATGGTGTTCCTCCCGTTGCAGCAGTGCTTGCTCGCGTGATGTCAACGTGACCTTCAACTACAGCTGACGCCACGCGTCGGATCGCACTGCAGTCAACTGCAGCCTGCGCTCGTACGAAAGACCTGTTGAGCATGTTCGGCCGCGCTGCATGTACAGCGGGGACGGCGCAGGTATGTGCGAACCAGCAACAGCCGATTTTTCGCCTGCGCGCTGCGCCAGGTGAGTGCCGCCGTTGACTTTGCGGCATCGCTTATCAACCGCCGGCCCAGTAGCTGTAGCGCTGCCGGCTTCCATAACGATGGAGGCAATATGTCGTTGATTCACGAACGTGCCCGTACGCTGCGGGCAGCATTGCTTGGTGTGACTGTGGTGCTGCTGGCACCTGTGGCGCAGGCCAAGTGTACGTTGAACGATGGATTTTTCGTGCCGCAAGACGTGCAGATGGACATGGGACAACTGGTGATTCTGCCGAGCTTGCCGGTGGGTGGGCTGATCAAGGAACTGGTGGTGAACATCAATGAGCGCGCCAGCGTGGGCAGATGCACCGGTGCCAGCAACGTCATCGGTATCTATAACAATGCGCGGCAACAGACGGTGGTGCCGGGCCTGAGCAATGTTCATGCAACCGATGTGGCAGGTATCGGTATTCGCGTCTATCGCGATTCTGGGCAAGTGAAGGCCTATTATCCGCACGTGTACTCGGTGAGCACCGTTGGTGCAGTGGATCTGGCCGGCGGCTTTTTCCGTGTCGAGTTGATCAAGACGGCCGCCGTCACCGGTTCCGGGCTGATTGCACCCAGCGGCAGGTTCACGAGCTACTACTTTGACGGGGACGGCATCGGCAAGCCGATACTTGTATCGACGTTCAAAGGCACGGGCACGACGGTGGTGAACCCAACCTGTTCTGTGCAGGCGGGTAGTCGCAATATCGTCGTTGAGTTCGGGGCTGTACCTGCCAGCACATTCACTGGCGTGGGGACGCGTGCGGTGAATCGCGATTTCGACATCCGCCTGGACTGCCAGGGTAGCAATGTCGCGCAGTACCAGAGCAGGATCGGGATCCGGCTGGATGCGTTGCAGGATGCATCCAATCTGCCGGGTGTGTTGCCGCTGAGTGCAATTGCGAACTCGGCCGCCGGCATCGGAATCGAGCTGGTCCAGCGCAATGGTACCGCCGAGAAAACCGTACGGTTTGCCGAGAACATCGAGATGGGCACCAGCGTGGCTGGCAGCAGCACCCTGAGCCTGCCCTTGCGCGCACGCTACATCCAGACCCGCGCGGGTAGGGTGGTACCCGGCAAAGCGAACGGCGCTGCGACGTTCACCATTCAGTACAACTAGCAGAGTGCGGGGCCGGCACCGGCGTTGGGGTTCCCATCCGCCCCGCCGATGCCGTGGCGGGAGGCGCCAGGCAAGCGGTATCGCAGCGGAGCTGGTGGCTGCGCGTATCCGGGGCGATGGCGAAGATTCTTCGCCTCGTTCTAGAATGCTGGCTTGCCATCAACGGGGGCGATGCATGGGGATGCACGTCGACACCAGCTGTATCAATTGCGATCGCATAGCCGGCGGTCCTGAGCAGAAGTACTGCCCTAACTGCGGCCAGCCGACACCGGTGCATCGCATCGATTGGCATTTCCTGAGCCATGAGTTGGAGCACAGCGTGCTGCACATGGACCGGGGTATCCTGTATTCGCTCAAGCAGCTGATGCTGCAGCCAGGTAAGTTGCTGCGTGATTACATCGAGGGGCGGCGTGGCAACCAGGTCAAGCCGCTGCTGCTGATCACGATGATGGCGGCGGCCGTGGTGTTGCTGAATCGCCTGGTTACCGGCAGCAGCGTGATGGACGCGGGTGCGAGCGAAGTAATGGCGACCGCGCAGGCACTGCCTGCCGAGGTGGCAAGGGTGATGGCGGCCTATCGAACGGTCGGGGCCTGGGTCGACTCCCATTTTGCCGCGTTCACGTTGATGTTGCTGCCAATCGAAGCGCTGGTGTTCTGGCAGGTGTTCCGCCGCTACAGCCAGCTGAATTACCCCGAATGGCTGGTGATGATCACCCTGCTGACCGTGCAGACATTCGTGATCTGGTCGGTTCTGGTGCTGCTTCACCGGTGGTTGCCGCACGTACAGCTGATGGCAGCGTTGCTGGGCATGATCTACAGCGGCGTTTCGCTGGTGCAGTTCTTCCAGGATCGACCGGTGTGGTCGACGCTATGGCGGACCGCGGTATCGCTGGCGGTGTTCTCAGTGCTCAGCTCGTTGGCGGTGATGGTCGCAGCGCTGGTCGTGATGCGGGTTGGATGACCCGCTCACGTTTGGCTTGAGCAGCGGCCGCGATTACTCCAGCGCGTAGCGCAGCACGAACAAACCCGCCACCAGCCACACCGCCGGATGCACTTCTCGCCAGCGGCCGGTACCCGCCTTCAGGGCTGCATAGGCGATGAAGCCGAAGGCCAGGCCGTTGGCAATAGAGTAGGTGAACGGCATCGCCAGCGCGCACAGCGCGGCGGGCACTGACTCGGTCAGGTCATCCCACTTCACTTCCACCAGCTCGCGCAGCATCAGTCCGGCGACGAACAGCAGTGCCGGCGCGGTGGCATAGGACGGCACCATTGCCGCCAGCGGCGAGAACAACAGGGCGGCCAGGAACAGTGCGGCGACCACCAGTGCGGTCAGGCCGGTGCGGCCACCGACCTGCACGCCGGAGGCGCTTTCGGCAAAGGCGGTGGTGGAACTGGTGCCGAGCAGCGAGCCGGCGACAATCGCGCTGCTGTCGGCCAGCAGGGCGCGGCTGAAGCGCTTCTTGCCATCTTCCAGTTTCAGCAGCCCGGCGCGGCCGAGTACCCCGTACAAGGTGCCGGTGGCATCGAATACTTCCACCAGCACGAACACCAGCACCACTTGCAGCAACACCGCCAGCGGCGCGCCGCCGTCGTGGTGCAGCAGGCCGGGCAGGTCCAGTTGCAGGAAGGTCGGGGCCAGGCTCGGCGGCAAGGAAACGATGCCTTGGTACTGCACCGAGCCAATCGCCCAGCCAATGCCGGTGACGGCGAGGATGCCGATAAGGATCGCGCCACGCACCTTGCGTGCCTCGAGAATGGCAATCAGCAGGAAGCCGGCCAATGCCAGCAGTGGCGGTGCGGTATTGAGCGGGCCCAGCGTGAGCATGGTGTCTTCATTGGCAACGATCACGTTCGACTTCTGCAACGCGATGATGGCCAGGAACAGACCGATGCCGGCCACGATGGCCGAACGCAGCGAGGCAGGAATACCGGCGACCAGCCAGGCGCGGATACCGGTCAGCGACAGCACCCAGAACACGATGCCGGAAATGAACACCGCCGCCAGCGCCTGTTGCCAAGGCAGCCCTGCAGCACCGACCACGGTGAAGGCGAAGAACGCATTCAAGCCCATGCCTGGCGCCATGCCGACGGGGTAGTTGGCTGCCAGCGCCATTACCGCCGATCCAATCGCTGCCGCCAGGCAGGTCGCCACGAACACCGCGCCCGGGTCCATGCCGGTGGTGCCGAGGATCTCCGGATTGACGAAGACGATGTAGGACATCGTCAGGAAGGTGGTGATACCGGCCAGCACCTCGGTACGGACGCTGGTGCCGTGCTGTTGCAGTTTGAAGATTCGGTCTAGCAGGGACATGGGGGAATTCCGTGGATTACAGGCTGTGTCCTCTCGCAGGGTTGGAGAGGGGGCCGGAGGCGGGAGCGGGGCGCGCTGCCATCCGTCGCAGGAACCCAAAGCGGAGTCCTGACTTTTCTTCTCCCGGGTGCGGGAGAAGGTGCCCCGAAGGGGCGGATGAGGGGGCTTCACCCGCTCTTGAGCTCTTCCAGCTTTTTAATCAAGGCAAGGCGATGGCGGTTTCCAGCGCAGGGCTTGCCCTCACCCCAACCCCTCTCCCGTAAACGGGAGAGGGGCTCAAGCGGCGGTTACGCGATCTGCGGGTACCGCCAAAAGCAGACGGCCGCACTGGGCGGCCGTCTGTCGGGTATTACTTCAGCGCCTTGAAACGCAGGCGCTTGGGACCGGCATTGTCGCCGAGGCGACGCTTCTTGTCGTCCTCGTACTCGCGGTAGTTGCCCTGGAAGAACTCCACGTGCGAGTCGCCTTCGAAAGCAATGATGTGCGTGGCGATGCGATCCAGGAACCAGCGATCATGCGAGATCACGAAGGTGTTGCCCGGGAACTCCAGCAACGCATCTTCCAGCGCACGCAGGGTTTCGATGTCCAGGTCGTTGGACGGTTCGTCGAGCAGCAGCACGTTGCCACCCTGCAGCAGGGTCTTGGCCATGTGCAGGCGGCCACGCTCACCACCGGACAGCGAGCCGACCATCTTCTGCTGGTCTTGCCCCTTGAAGTTGAAGCGGCCGATGTAGGCACGCGACTGGATCTCGACACCGTTGATGTTGAGGATGTCCAGGCCGCCAGCGATTTCCTGGAACACGTTGTGGTTGCCGGTCAGCGCATCGCGGCTCTGGTCGACGTAGGACAGCTTGACGGTCGGGCCAACCACGATCTCGCCCGAATCCGGCTTTTCCTGGCCAGTGATCATCTTGAACAGGGTGGACTTACCGGCACCGTTCGGGCCGATGATGCCGACGATGGCACCCGGCGGGATGATCATCGACAGGTTGTCGATCAGCAGGCGCTCGCCGAACTTCTTGGAGACGTTCTTGAACTCCATCACCGAGTTGCCCAGGCGCTCGCCCGGCGGGATGAAGATTTCATTGGTCTCGTTGCGCTTCTGGTAGTCAACGCTCTGCAGCTCTTCCAGGCGGGCCAGACGGGCCTTGCCCTTGGTGCGGCCACCCTTGGCGTTCTGGCGCGACCACTCCAGTTCCTTCTGGATCGCCTTCTGGCGAGCCTTTTCCTGGTTGTCTTCCTGCTTCAGGCGCTCGTCCTTCTGCTCCAACCACTGGGTGTAGTTGCCCTTCCACGGAATGCCGCGGCCGCGGTCGAGTTCCAGGATCCACTCAGCGGCGTTGTCCAGGAAGTAGCGATCATGGGTGACGGCCACCACGGTGCCGGTGTAGCGCGCCAGGAACTGCTCCAGCCATTCCACCGACTCAGCGTCCAAGTGGTTGGTCGGTTCGTCGAGCAGCAGCATGTCCGGCTTCTGCAGCAGCAGGCGGCACAGTGCCACGCGACGCTTTTCACCGCCGGACAGGTTGCCGATCACCGCGTCCCACGGCGGCAGGCGCAGGGCGTCAGCGGCCACGTCCAGCTGGTTCTCCAGCGTGTGGGCATCGCCAGCGGCCAGGATGGCTTCCAGCCGTTCCTGTTCCTTTGCCAGCGCATCGAAGTCGGCGCCTTCCTCGGCATAGGCGTCGTAGATCTTGTCCAGCGCGGCCTGGGCCTGCAGCACTTCGCCCACGCCTTCCTCGACCGCTTGACGCACGGTCTGGGCCGGGTCCAGACGCGGTTCCTGCTCCAGGTAGCCGACCTTGATGCCAGCCTGCGGGCGGGCCTCGCCCTCGAAATCGGTGTCCACGCCGGCCATGATCTTCAGCACGGTGGACTTGCCGGCGCCGTTCAGGCCCAGCAGGCCGATCTTGGCACCGGGGAAGAACGACAGCGAGATGTCCTTGATGATCTGCCGCTTGGGCGGGACCACCTTGCTGACGCGGTTCATGGTGTAGATGTATTGCGAGGACATGACGTCTCCGTAGCGCACGCCTGCGCCCGGTCCAGTTGAGGACAGGGCCAAAGGCAAAAGGGAATCCCCGATTATAACCGGAACCCCGCCATGCCCGGCTGGACGGCGGCTGTCCTTGCTGATTTATGAATGGGAAAGCCCGTAACCGTTTCCAGCCGGAATTCGTTCAGATGAAGTGAGCATGATGGAAACCGTCCACCAACCCAGTGAGGGCCACCCATGAAGATGAACCGCTTTGTTGTCGCTGCGATGACCACCGTATTGGCGTTAGGTGCCACCGCCCCGGCCTTTGCGGCGGGTGACCGGGACGACCATGACCGTGGCCGCCACGGCTGGGATGACCGCGGCAGGGGCCATGATCGCGGACGTGGCCACGGCCATGACCGTGACGACCGTCGTGATGACCGCCGCCATTACAGCAACGGCTATCGCGAGGGCTACCGCGATGCCCGCTATAACGACCGTCGTTATAACGATCGCCGCTACTACGCGCCGCCGCGCGTGGCCTACCGCCCGTACGGGTTTGAACGTGGCCACCGCTACAGCAACTACTACGGCGGCCCGGTCTATGTGGTCAACGACTACGACCGTTACCATGTGCGTCGTCCGCCCTACGGCCACCGCTGGATCCGCGACGACCGCGGCAACATGCTGATGGTGGCCATCGCCACCGGCATCATCGCCGACATCGTGTTCAATCATTGAGCCAGGCTGCGGCCGGTTCCCTGAAGGCGCCCTGCGGGGCGCCTTCTTTGTTTGCTGGCCGTGATGTTGGTTGCAGATGGCACCGACCGCTGCCGGGCTGGGGGCTGAAGGAAGCGCTACAATCGACAGCTCCCTCGCCCCCGTACCAGGAGCTGTGATGTTCCCGCGTGAAGCCCGTATCGAGTCCTACGATCCCGAGTTGGCCAAGGCCATTGCCGATGAGTGCCAGCGTCAGGAAGACCATGTCGAGCTGATTGCCAGCGAGAACTACGCCAGCCCGATGGTGATGGAAGCGCAGGGCAGCCAGCTGACCAACAAGTACGCCGAGGGTTACCCGGGCAAGCGCTACTACGGTGGTTGCGAGTACGTCGACATCGCCGAGAAGCTGGCCCTGGACCGCTTGAAGCAGCTGTTCGGCGCCGATTACGCCAACGTGCAGCCGCATAGCGGCTCGCAGGCCAACCAGGCCGTGTACTTCGCCCTGCTGCAGCCGGGCGACACCATCCTGGGCATGAGCCTGGCCCATGGCGGTCACCTGACCCACGGCGCCAAGGTCAATGCCTCGGGCAAGATCTTCAATGCGATTCAGTACGGCGTGAACGAAGCCGGCCTGATCGATTACGACGAAGTCGAGCGCCTGGCGCTGGAGCACAAGCCGAAGATGGTGGTGGCTGGTTTCTCCGCCTATTCGCAGATCGTTGACTGGGCGCGCTTCCGCGCCATCGCCGACAAGGTCGGTGCCTACCTGTTCGTGGACATGGCGCACGTCGCCGGTCTGGTCGCTGCCGGCGTGTACCCGAGCCCGATCGAACACGCGCACGTGGTCACCTCGACTACCCACAAGACCCTGCGCGGTCCGCGTGGCGGCATCATCATTGCCAAGGGCGCTGGCGAAGAGATCGAGAAGAAGCTGCAGTCGATCGTGTTCCCGGGCATCCAGGGCGGTCCGCTGATGCACGTCATCGCCGCCAAGGCAGTGGCCTTCAAGGAAGCGCTGGAGCCGGAATTCAAGGCCTACCAGCAGCAGGTGGTCAAGAACGCCCAGGCGATGGCCACCACGCTGATCGCGCGCGGCTACAAGATCGTCTCCGGCGGCACCCAGAACCACCTGATGCTGGTCGACATGATCGGCAAGGACGTGTCCGGCAAGGATGCGGAAGCCGCGCTGGGCAAGGCCCACATCACCGTCAACAAGAACTCGGTGCCGAACGACCCGCGCTCGCCGTTCGTGACCTCGGGCCTGCGCCTGGGCACCCCGGCCATCACTACCCGCGGTTACGTGGAAGCCGACTGCGTTGCGCTGGCCAACTGGATTGCCGACGTGCTGGACGCCCCGGCCGATGAAACCGTCATCGCCCGCGTGCGTGATGCAGTCAGCGAGCAGTGCCGCAAGTACCCGGTTTATGGCTGATCGGCGCCGGGTGTCAGCGGTTTTTGACGCCTGTTCTGCCCACAGCTGACCACATCACCCCGGGTTGGGCGCTTGCCCCGGCCCGGGGTTTGTTGTATCTGCGTTACAGGTTTTCCACGTCGCATGCGCGGCGCCTGATGTCCAAGGCTTGAAACATGCATTGCCCGTTCTGCCAGCACACCGACACCCGCGTGATCGACTCACGCGTTTCCGAAGATGGCGCCACCATCCGTCGCCGCCGTGGCTGCGAGGCTTGTGGCGAGCGTTTCAGCACGCTGGAAACCATCGAGCTCAAGCTGCCGGTCATCGTCAAGAGTGATGGCGGCCGTGAGGCTTTCGATGCACGCAAGCTGCGGGTGGGTTTCGACCGCGCGCTGCAGAAGCGGCCGGTATCGGAAGAGCGCATCGAGGCGGCAGTGCGGGCAGTGGTGCACCAGCTGCGCATGTGCGGCGAGCGCGAAGTGCCCTCGATCAAGGTCGGTGGCTTCGTGATGGACGAACTGCGCAAGCTCGATCATGTCGGCTATGTACGCTTCGCCTCGGTCTACCGCAGCTTCGAGGACGTAGCCGATTTCCGCGACGAGATCGAGAAGCTCGAGCGCGACCATTCCGCCGACAACGATCAGTTGCCTTTGTTGGAAGGTGCGGGTTCCCCGGATGGCAGGACCGCGAAGTCTGCAAAGCGTTGAGTTTCGACCGCTTTCAGCGAAGATGATCCACGGGCTTGGCATTTGTCTGTTGTCTGTCTGTAGGAGCGGCGTAAGCCGCGAAGCTGACTGATCATCAGATGGCACAGCTACCTGTGGCTCAAGCAACGTCGGCTTCGCGGCTTACGCCGCTCCTACACGCGGTCCATGTCCAGGCTGGCGGCGCGATGAATGCAGGCGTACCGTGTGCGCCGTTCTTTGCGCAGGTCTTGAATCCCGATGTTGTTCGTCAATCTGATTGACCGCCCCGAGCTGCTGCCGGCCTTGGCTGCCGCGCATGTACAGGCATTCGGCAGCCTGCTGCCAGAGTGGACCGAGACCCAGGCAGAAGCCGAGCTGCGAGCGCAGCAGCGCGACAGCATTCCCTGTTCCTGGCTGGCCGAAGATGAGAGCGGCTGGCTGGGCTCGGTCAGCCTGCTGCACGACGATCACGAGCAGATCCGCGGCTGGTCGCCCTGGTTGGCGTCGCTGTATGTCAGTCCGGCTGCGCGCGGCAAAGGGGTAGGCGCGGCGTTGGTCGCGCATTGCGTCGCACAGGCAGCGGCGCTGGCCGTGCCGGTCCTGTATCTGTATTGCGAGCCGCCGTTGGTTGCCTGGTACCGGAGTCTGGGCTGGCGCGTGCACGCCGAGCTGCAGTTGGGGCCGCTGGCGATCACGGTGATGGCAGTGGACACCGGGTACCACTGAGTTGCACTGCGGCGACGATGCTGGCGTTGCTGCGCATACACTTGCCGACGTCCGCTGCCGCAACGAGCAGCGTGCCGCATTCGCAATGAGGTTTTACCGATGAGTCAGTTCACCGCCACCGATCACCTGCTGATGGCCCGCGCGCTGCGCCTGGCCGAACGCGCGGCCTGGACCACCCGCCCCAATCCGATGGTCGGCTGCGTCATTGCCCACGGCGATGAAGTGGTGGGTGAAGGCTGGCATCAGCGTGCTGGCGGCCCGCATGCCGAGGTGTTCGCACTGCGTCAGACCGCAGAGCGGGCGCGTGGTGCCACCGCCTACGTCACTTTGGAGCCCTGCGCGCATTACGGGCGCACGCCGCCGTGTGCACTGGCCTTGATCGATGCCGGTGTAAGCCGGGTGGTGGCAGCGATGGCTGATCCCTTCCCGGATGTGGATGGTGGCGGTTTTGCGCTGCTGCGGCAGGCCGGTATTGCCGTCGAAGTAGGTTTGATGGCGGCGCAGGCGCGTGAGCTCAATCGCGGCTTCCTGTCGCGCATCGAACGTGGTCGCCCATTCGTGCGGGTGAAGCTGGCCGGTAGTCTGGATGGTCGCACGGCAATGGCAAATGGCGAGTCCAAGTGGATTACCGGGGAGGCGGCGCGCGCTGATGTGCAGCAATGGCGTGCGCGCGCTGGCGCGATCCTGACCGGCGCGGCCACGGTAATGGCGGATGATCCCCTGCTGACCGCACGCCCGGACGCGGGCGAGTTTCTGCCACCGCTGCGGGTGGTGCTGGATGCACGGCTGCGCAGTCTGGCGTGCAAGCGTGTGCGCCACGGCGATGCGTCTACCTTGTATCTACATGATCCGGCGGTGCCGGCGCCGGAATTGGAGGGCGCTGAATTTGCCGGTATTCCGACGCAGGAGGACGGTCGGCTTGATCTGCCTGAAGTGATGGCGGTGCTGGCTGCACGCGGTATCAACGAAGTGCACGTGGAAGCCGGCCCCACCTTGTGCGGCGCTTTGTTCAAGGCGGAGCTGGTCGACGAACTGCTGCTGTACATGGCGCCGCTGCTGATGGGCGATAGCGCACGTCCGCTGTTGGCGGGCTTGGGCATAGATGCCATGGTGCAGGTGCAGAACCTGCAGTTGCTGGATACGCGGATGCTGGGCCAGGATCTGCGGCTACTGCTGCGGCCTGCCTGATCGCCATCATGTGGGAGCGGCGTCAGCCGCGAAGCACGTACACCATCAGATGGCATGGACAAGTTGGTACTTCATCAATGCCAGCTTCGCGGCTGATGCCGCTCCTACAAACAGCTGTGGCTCCCACAAGACAGTGCTGCTGCCGTGGCCGGTCGCGCTGGTCGGCGTAATCGAGACAATAAAAACGGGGGCCTTTCGGCCCCCGCTGCATTAAACCCGGTAGTGCCGGATCAGAAGCTGGCGCGTACGCCGACCGAGTACTGGGCGAAGTCGCCCAGCCACTGGCCTTCCGCAACCACGCCCCAGGTCTTGTTGAACTTGACCTGGCCGCCCAGCACGCCGACAAACTCGGTGTCCATGTCGCTGCCATCGATGGCGCCGCCCTTGATCCAGGCTTCGGTACGTGCCGACGGCTTGCCGCGAAGGCCCAGGGTCACACGACCTGCGTTGGTGTGGTCCTTATAGGTATCGCTGTACTGGCCAGCATCGCGGACCTTTACTTCATTGTTCAGGCGCAGCCACGCGATATCGGCGGTGAAGTCGACGCGATCGCTCATGTTCATGTGGTAACCGGCGCCCAGTTCCGGCAGGCCCAGTTCGTGCTTGATGCGTATGCCTTCTACTTTGTAGGTCTTGGAGATGCGCGAATAACCGGCGAACAGGTTGACCTTGTCGGCGATGTCGAACGAACCGCGGAGATAGGCGCCGTCCAGGCTCGGGTCGTTGAGGAAGTTGTCGTTGATCTGGACCTGGGTCCAGCCAGCTTCGGCGTAGGTGTAGCTCAGCTCGTCGGCAGAGGCGACAACAGGTGCGGCAGCCAGCATGGCGGCCAGAATCAGGGTCTTGCGCATGGAATCCTCTTCGGTGCGATATCCGTGTCAACCGGCCCACTGCGGGTCGGGACCGTACGTCATGTAGCGGCGGGCGGAGTCTAACGAAACCTTTACACCTGAAAAATCGTGCTGGTGACCGAGGTTGCAGTCGCGAAGGGCGCGCGTTGATGGGGTTTTTACCGAAGATGGCTGCCGATTTGCTGGCGTTGGAAGATGATGGGCGCTTGTATGTTTGCGCGACTGCGGCCCGGGGCGCTCCCGAAAGGCTCATTTTCCAGAACAATCCTATTATCGCGAGGCTGATTGCTACCTAATTTGTGCGCGCTCCACGGTGAGCAATGGCGCTCAGAGGTAGTAATCGTCTTGAAGCTTGAAAGCTGTTTGTTCCTCTGCGTGGCGGTTCTCTGGTTTGCAGCAGCGGCAATGTCGCAGTGGCGCGATGAAATGATGAACGGATTGGGCTGCCTGTTTGCCCTTGTCAGCGTGGGCAGTTTTTTCGTGCGCAAGCGGCAGTAGCCGCACGCGGCTTTCCATGGGGGCGGTGGGGCCTGATACCCGTTCCAGCGATGGGAAGCACTTGTTCAGCCCGGCCAAGGCCTTCCCTGGAACGGCGCTGGTACAATCACCGGGCCGGTTCGCCGGCACTCACAAACGTCTTCAGGGCGGGGTGCAACTCCCCACCGGCGGTAGGTGCAATGCCTCGGATGGGGCGCTGTGCGAGCCCGCGAGCGCTCCAGCAAGGTCCGCACAGCAGTGCGGCTACCCGGTTGGAGGTCAGCAGATCCGGTCAGATGCCGGAGCCGACGGTCATAGTCCGGATGAAAGAAGACGGTGTTTCGGGCCCCTTGCGGGGTCCGTGCGCCTGTTTGCCTTGCGGCGTTTTTCGCTCATCTACTGCGGAGAACGTTAGTGTTCACTGGAATCATCGAAGGCGTCGGCCGTCTGGCCGCACGCGAACCCATCGGCGGCGATGTCCGCTTTACCTTCAATGTCGGCAGCCTGCCGTTCGAACAGGTGCAGATGGGCGAAAGCATCGCCGTCAACGGGGTTTGTCTGACCGTCATCGACTTCGACGGCAGCAGCTTCAAGGCCGATGCCTCAACCGAAACCTTGGCCCTGACCACCCTTGGTGGCTTGGCCGAAGGCGCGGTAATCAATCTTGAGCGCGCCATGCGCCCGACCGACCGCCTCGGTGGGCATCTGGTCAGTGGCCATGTCGATGGCCTCGGCAAGGTGCTGTCCATCCACGAGGATGCACGCGCGCTGCGCTGGCGCTTTGCCGCGCCCAAGGCGTTGCTCAAGTACATCGCCAAGAAAGGCTCGATCTGCGTGGATGGCGTCAGCCTCACCGTCAACGAAGCCGATGACGAGGGCTTCGAGGTCGCACTGATCCCGCACACCGTCGCCAATACCGCGTTCTCCGCCACCGGCGTGGGCAGTGCGGTGAATCTGGAAATCGATCTGGTCGCCCGCTATGTCGAGCGCCTGCTGGGCCAAGGAGCCGCACAATGAATTTCGCCCCCGTTCCCGAACTGCTGGAAGAGATCCGCGCCGGTCGCATGGTGGTCATCGTCGATGACGAGGACCGCGAGAACGAAGGCGACCTGATCATGGCCGCCGAGCTGGTCAAGGCGTCGGACATCAACTTCATGGTCACCCACGGCCGCGGCCTGGTGTGCCTGCCGCTGACCCGTACCCGCGCAGCCGACCTCGGTCTGGCGCCGATGGTGCAGGCCAATACCGCGCAGTTCCAGACCAACTTCACGGTCAGCATCGAAGCCGCCGAAGGCGTGACCACCGGCATCTCCGCGCATGACCGTGCCCACACCATCCGCACTGCGGTGAAGGCCAATGCCAAACCGTCCGACCTGCACCAGCCGGGTCACATTTTCCCGCTGATCGCCCAGCCGGGTGGCGTGCTGACCCGCGCCGGGCATACCGAAGCTGGTGTCGATCTGGCCATGCTGGCTGGGCTGGAACCGGCTGGCGTGCTGGTGGAAATTCTCAACCCCGACGGCAGCATGGCGCGCCGCCCGGAGTTGGAGGTGTTCGCCCGCGAGCACGGCTTGAAGATGGGCTCCATCGCCGACCTGATCGCCTACCGCCTGGCCACCGAGCACACCGTCGAGCGCGTGGATGAGCGCGAGATCGACACCGAGTTCGGCGCGTTCAAGCTGGTGACCTACCGCGACCGCATCGCCAATGACCTGCATTTCGCGCTGGTCCGCGGTACCCCGGACAAGGACACCCCCACCTTGGTGCGGGTGCAGGTGGAGAACCCGCTGGCCGACCTGCTGCATTGGCGCCGTGACGACTTCGGTGTAGCCAATACCGACGCGCTGCGCGCCATCGACTCCGCCGGAGCCGGGGTGATGGTGGTGCTGTCGGCGCCGCGTGACACCAATTCGCTGCTGGCCCGCCTGCGTCAACAGCCGGCGCCGGTCACCCCGGGCAAGGACAAGGACGTGGGCCAATGGCGCCGTAACGGTGCCGGCGCACAGATCCTGTCGGACCTGGGGCTGGGCAAGCTGCGTGTGCTCGGTACCCCGCGCCGGCAGATCGGCCTGGCCGGTTATGGGCTGGAAATCGTCGAAACCGTGCAGCCCTGAGCCATTGGGCTGACCTGCAAGCCCGGCTGGACCGGGCTTGCAGCCGCTTTCTGCGTCGCGGGTTAAGCCCCCGCACGTTAGACTTACCCACCTTTTGGAACCCCACGCCCCCCATGAGCCACTACGAAGGCGACCTCCGCCCGGCCGGATCGGCCCGTTTTGCCATCATTGCCAGCCGCTGGAATGCCCGCATCACCGATGCGTTGGTGACCGGCGCGCGCCAGAGCCTGGCCGGCAATGGTGTCGGCGAGGACGCCATCGACGTGGTGCGTGTGCCCGGTGCCTGGGAAATCCCGCTGGTTGCGGCACGTCTGGCTGCGGCCGGGCAGCACGCTGCAATCATCACCCTGGGTTGCGTGATCCGTGGCGATACCCGCCATTACGAGCACGTTGCCGATCGTTGTGCCGAAGGCCTGATGCGCGCCCAGCTCGATTTCGGCGTGCCGGTGCTCAATGGCGTGCTGGCGGTGGAGCGGGTGGAAGATGCCGAGGCCCGCGCAGGTGGCAGCCACGGCAACAAGGGTGAGGAAGCCGCATTGTCGGCAATTGAAATGGTCAATCTTCTGGAACAGCTGCCATGAACAACAAGAACAACGGCAAGCCTGCCGGAAAGCCGGTCCGTCGCGACGGCATCGATCCGGTGCTGCGCTCGCGCGCGCGCCGCCGTGCCCTGCAGGCCATCTACGCCTGGCAGATCTCCGGTGGCAACGCCGAGTCGCTGCTGGCCCAGTTTGCCCATGAACAGGCCCACGAAATCGCCGATCTGACGTATTTCGAAAGCCTGCTGCGTGGTGTGCTCGACAACCGTCGTGATCTGGACGAGGCGCTGGCCCCGTTCGTCGACCGCGCGGTTGAAGAAGTCGATGCCATCGAGCGTGCAGTGCTGCGCGTGGCCGCCTATGAGCTGCGTTACCGCCAGGACGTGCCGTACCGCGTGGTCATCAACGAAGCCATCGAAACCGCCAAGCGTTTCGGCTCCGAGCACGGCCATACCTACGTCAATGGCGTGCTTGACCGTGCCGCGCTAGAGTGGCGCAAGACTGAATCCAACCAATAACCGACGTCGGCGGTTTCGCCGACAACGGGGTTTGCTACAGCGCCGGGCCGGCATCATCGGCACCGGCGTTGTTGTTTTTAAGGGAGCGCGATCATGAGCCTTGACGAGTTTGGACTGATCGAACGGATCCGTAGTCGTACTGCCGCGCGCGCTGACATCGTGCTCGGCATCGGTGACGATGCGGCCTTGCTGCAGCCGGTGCCGGGCCAGCAGCTGGTGGTGACCACCGATACGCTCAACGTAGGCGTGCACTTTCCGGCGGAAACCCCGCCAGCCGATATCGGCTGGAAGGCATTGGCGGTGAATCTGTCCGATCTGGCCGCGATGGGCGCACAACCGGCCTGGTGCAGCCTGTCGCTGTCGCTGCCCGATGCTGATCCGGACTGGGTTGATCAATTCGCTGAAGGTTTCTTCCAGCTTGCCGATCTGCATGGCATTGCCTTGATAGGCGGCGACACCACGCGCGGCCCGCTGTCGATCTCGATCACCGCGATGGGCCAGGCAGCAGCGGGGCAGGCATTGCGCCGTGATGGCGCACAGGTAGGCGATGACATCTGGGTCAGTGGCGCGCCGGGTGAGGCCGGCCTGGCCTTGGCGTTGTGGCAACAGAAAACACTGGATGTAAGCCGGGTTGCAAGTGATACAGCGCTGGAGCATCTGCGCCAGCGCTTGGCGCGACCAACACCACGCGTTGAGCTGGGCCGTGCGTTGCAGGGTGTAGCGACGGCTGCGGTGGATATATCCGACGGTCTGCTCGCCGACCTGGGGCACATCTGTGTACGCAGCGGGGTTGCCGCCGATGTGCTCGAAAACGCATTGCCGAGCTCGTCGGCTGCTGCGCAGGCGGGCCTGTCCGAGGCGTTCAACGCGTCGCGTGCCAGCGCCGGCGACGACTATGAGTTGTGCTTCACCGCGCCGCAGGCACGGCGTCAGGCGGTGCACGAAACCATGGCATCCGTAGCAGTTCCGCTTACCCGTATTGGCTATATTCGAGCCGGGACAGGGGTACAGGTGATCAACCAGGAGGGCGGCGTGCTGGTGGCATCAAGGCAGGGCTACAACCACTTTTCTGACGTCGGGGAATAGGGGAGCCCCGCAATCCGTAAGAAGAATTTCTGTGTTCACGCGGCGTCCACGTATTCATATTTACCATCTCGTTCGTGATGGAAGTCGCGGTTTGATGCAATCGAGAGTCTGCATCCGGCGACGGCAAACAGGGGGAAGTAGTCGTGGAAACAGCAACGTTGGAAAAAGTGAGGGCGAAGATGAGTGATGTAGGTACGCCCTCGGTCACGGTGGACAGTCGTGCCTTGGAAACAGCACTCGACACCGTCATCAACGGCAATGCTGGCATCTCGATGCTGCTGGTCTCCACGGCCGATGGTCGTGCGATCGCTCACCGTTCGTTGAACAAGCTCGATCCACGGCGCTTGTCAGCGATGAGCAATTCCTTCCTGACGCTTGGGGAAACCTTGTCGCGCGAACTCGGCCTGACGGCGGCCGACTACGTGACCATGTCCACCTCACAGGGCAGCATGGTGCTGGTACGCGTTGCTGCGGACCGGCCCTATACGCTGGCCGCGCTCGGCCATGCCGATACCTCCCTTGCCATCCTGCTGTATGCCGCTCGCGATGCCGCGGCGCGGATCAAGGTGTTGCTGTAACTCTCTGGCTGTAAATCATCGGTGCTGCAGCTTGCCTGGCATGCCAGGGAGGCGGCGCGGATGAACGGGTTCGGGTACAACAATTCGAGGTGTTGCCAGCGCTGCACAACGGCATGGCCGCACTCGACACTTAGACAACAATCGATCAGGAATGGAGAATCACATGGCTGGAAACGTCAAGTTGGACAAGTTGAATGAAATCGCTGGTTTCGTCGGTGCTGCATTGGTCGACAGCGATAGCGGCATGGCCCTGGGTATGCTCGGCGGTGGCCCGATCAACCTGGAAGTTGCTGCTGCCGGCAACACCGAAGTGGTGCGAGCCAAGCGCCGCGTTGCTGCCTCGCTCGGTATCACCGATGCGATCGAAGACATCCTGATCACCCTGACCAAGCAGTACCACCTGATCCGTCCGCTGGAAAGCAATGCGGACCTGTTCCTGTACGTGGTGCTGGACCGTTCGCGCGCCAACCTGGCGTTGGCACGCCACGAGCTGAAGTCGTTCGAACAGACGCTCGATTTCAAGTGATGCAATGACGTTCAGCTGCTCCGTGACGGAGCAGCTGAGCGCCGATAGAGCTTCGACTCACAGACTTGATCGACACCATGAGTGCACCTGCCCGCAAAATCTCTGCTGCCGTGATCGGCTGCCAGGGTTTGGATGTCCTGCACATGATGCGGCTGAAGGTTGCCAGCTCGTTGCTGATGGCCGAGTACATCCAGGCCGAGGTGCAGGAGTGGAACCACCAACAGGTGGATCTGCTGGTGGCATGCATCGATGACACCAGTGGTCAGCAGTTGCTGCGCGAGGCCAACCAGCAGGGTTTGCCGGTGCTGGCGGTGACGCGCAAGGTGCTGTCGGGTCTGTCCATTCCGGGCGTGGCCTATGGCGCCAGCGTCCGCGATATTTTCCAGCAGCTGCGGCAGCTGCTGTTGGCGTCTGACAGCAGTGGTGAGCGCTTCAAGCCGCGCACGCTGTTCCGTAGTCTTGGCGATAGCAAGGGCAAGCCAAGTCTGCTGCACATGGGCCTGGTCAAGTTGCTGATTGATGCCACGCATACGCGGGTAACCCTGCTGCGCGACCTGCCCTATGAGAACTTCTTGAAGGCCGCCGCCGAACCGGGCTGGACCCTGTCGCTGCTGGGTAGCGCCGAGGCGGTGGGCGAGTGCATGGCTGATGCTGTCAGCAGCCATGCCTTCGAGGATTTCTGCTGGCAGGCGGCGGCGCTTTCGCACGAGCCGCTGTTGCAGCGGGAGACCACGAACCCATGCCAGCTGCGCGGCTGGCCGGAGGTGGAAACCGGCAAATTGCCGGTGCAATGGCTGCTGCCGATGGCGGCGATGATGCGACGACCGTGGCGGCCGGGCGAACTGGCCCAGGCCACCGGCACGTCGCTGGATGATATTGCCCGTATCATGGCCGCGGCGGCCTGCAGTGGGCTGCTCGATGCCAGCGGCGCCGAGGTCGTACCTGCGCAGGGTTCTGGCAACAAGGTATCCGGCTTCTTCACACGTATCGCCAAGCGATTCGGGCTCAATTTTTCCAAGGGGCTTCAGGTCTGACGGCTATGGCAACCAAGTTGGTTTTTGTCGGTGAAATGGGTGCGGGTAAAACGACTGCGATCCGGTCGATCTCGGACATGGAGCCGATCAGCACTGAAATGCCGATCAGCGATGACGCGGCGCTGGAAGCATTTGAAGACAAGTCGCATACGACGGTGGCGCTGGATTACAGCTCCATTGAACTGGGCGATGGAGAGCTGCTGCATGTCTACGGTGTGCCGGGTCAGGCCTACCTGGATTTCATGTGGCCGATCGTGGCCGAAGGTGCAATCGGCGTGATCGTACTTGTGAGCGCACTCAACCCGCGCGCGCTGCCAAGTACGTTGACATTGCTCGAGCGTTTCCGTGCATTGGCACCGGATGCCTGCTTTGCCGTAGGCGTGACCTGTCAGGACCGTGAGCCTGATTTCAGCTTCAGCGAGTTCCGCAATGCCCTGGCCGGCGAAGGCCACCGCCTGCCGGTGATGTGGGTGGACGCCCGCGAAACCAGTCAGGTCGATTTCCTGATCAAGGCGCTGCTGTCCTGCCGCTACGCCGAAGCGATTGCCTGAGCTGTCTATTGCAGGAGCGGCGTCGGATTGTAGGAGCGGCGTAAGCCGCGAAGCCGGTGAGCTGTCAGGCGTGGCGCTTGTAAAGCCCCTGCCGAGCATGGCTCGGCACTACAGCCAGCCGTGCCCTACGCCTCCGGCAACACCTTGCCCGGATTGAGAATGCCGTCCGGATCGAGTGCCTGCTTGATCGCACGCATCGTCGCCAAGGTGCCTGCCGAAAACGCCTGCGTCATGAAATCGCGTTTGGCCAGGCCAATGCCGTGCTCACCCGACAAGGTGCCGCCCAACTGCAGGGCCAGCGCAAATACCTTCGGCAAGGCCGCATGCGCACGTGCGTTCTCGTCCGCATCATCCGGGTGATAAAGGATATTGACGTGCAGGTTGCCATTGCCGGCATGGCCAAAGGTGACAATCGGCAGCTGCGCCTGTGCTGACAACTGCTGCACGCCTTCCACCAGAGCAGGGATCTGCGACACCGGCACCACCACGTCTTCGTTGATCTTGCCCGGCGCGATGGTTTTCAGTGCCGGTGACAGTGCTCGGCGTGCCGCCCACAGCTTTTCGCGCGCGCTGCCATCGGTGGCCACATCCAGCGCCAGCATGCCGTCGCCTTCAGCCGCCTCGGCCAAGGCATTCAATAGATAGGGCAGGGTGTCTTCATCACCGTCTGCATCGATCAGCAACATCGCGCCGGCTTCGGGCACCTGCGCGCCGTTGTGACGCAGCAACTGCAGGCTGCGTGCATCCATGAATTCCAGGGTGGTCGGCGTCACCGGTTGTGCCATCACCCGCGATACGGCAGCAGCGGCTGCTTCGGCATCGCGGTACAGCACGCGCAGGCCGGCCTGGCTGCGCGGGCGTGGGGTCAGCTTGAGCGTGGCCTCAACAATCAGTGCCAGCGTGCCTTCGCTGCCAACCAGTAGATGGGTGAGGTCGTAGCCGGTGGAATCCTTGGTGTAAGCGCCGCCGCATTGGATCAGCTCACCAGTGCCGGTGACCGCAACCAGGCCGAGCACGTTGTCGCGGCTGGTGCCGTACTTCACCGCGCGCGGGCCGCCGGCATTGCAGGCCAGGTTGCCGCCAATGCTGCAGATCTCCGCGCTGGAAGGATCCGGTGGCCAGAACAGGCCATGCGGCATCAAGGCCTGCTGCAGATCGCCGTTGAGAACGCCGGGTTCGACCACTGCGCAGCGATCGCCGGGTTGTATCGCAACGATGCGGTTCATGCGTGCGAACGACAGCACGATGCCACCCGCCGTGGGCACTGCAGCACCGGTGGTGCCGGTGCCGGTGCCGCGCCCGACCAAGGGCACACCGTGTTCGCGGCAGGCGCGGACGATGGCCTGCACCTGCTCGCGTGTGCTTGGCAGCGCCACACCTTGTGGCAAGGCGTGTCGCCAGGAGTTGTCCTGTGCATGGGCTGCGAGCGAGGTGGCATCGGTGCGCCAGCCATCGCCCAGCAGCTGTGACAGGGTGTGCTTGAATGCGTCGGAAAGGTGCGTGTTCACCCGCCCATTCTAGGCCGTGTCATCCGCCGCCGTCGGTGTTCTGTACCGGCCGCGTGCGTACATGTTCGGGCAGCAGGGCCAGCACCTGCTCCAGAATTCCCGGAAGCGCTTGCTCCGAGTAACCTTGGTGGACAGCGTTGATGCGGCCCTCCTGATCCAGCACGAACATCAAGGGGATCGCCTTTACCCCATAAGCGGTGGCGGCCTTGCCCTTGCTGTCGAGTACGTATTCCAGGTCGAGCTTCCTGTTGCGACGTGCAAAGTTCACCACCTGCGCGCGTGGCTCGTCCCAGTTCACCGCGATGACCTCCAGCGCATCCTTGCCGATCACTCTCTGCATCTGCGCCAGTACCGGCAGCTCGCGCATGCAGGGGCCACACCAGCTCGCCCAGAAGGTCATGATGACCACCTTGCCACGGCGTTGCTGCAGGTCGACCAGCTCGCCCGGCAGGGTCTTGCCAAGTGCGACCGGGGGCGGAAATTCGCCGGCGGTAGGGATGGCAGCGGCGAATGACTGAACTGACAGCAGTAACAGGCAGCAGGACAACAGCAGTCTTGAAGACTGCAGCAGGCGGTGGCGCATGGTTTCCCCTTGGTGGCTCAGTCGTCGGCGCGGCGGCGCCAACCGTGGGGCGATTGAACCATCTTCCAGCCGACTACGGCCATCAGCAACGGCAGCCATACCCAGCGCAACTCAGACAGTACGGTCTGCAGGCCGCGCGCGCTGAAGAAGTTGTTGGCGAAGGGTGATACGCGGATTGGCCGCCACGGTGCGAACAGACGCTGATCGCTCCACGGCCACCATAGCGCGACGCCAAGGCCGCCAGAGGTCAGGGCGTCCAACAAGGGATGTGACAGCGCGCAGATGAAGACGAATGCAAAGGCCTGCAGGCGGCTTGCACGCAGCGCTTTCGCAAAAGGAATCGCCAAGGCCGCCAGCAGCGTGGCGAACATCATCGAATGGCTGGCACCGCGATGGCCAAAGCTATCGGCATAAGGAATATGCAGGGCGAAGGCCAGTACATCGGCGTCGGGGAGCATTGCTGCAACAACGCCAGCACCTAGCAGGCGCGTGGAAATGCGGCCGCGCTCGCTGGCGCACCACAGTGCGAGTGGAACTGCGGCGTGGGTGAATATGCTTGGCATCAGCAGTCGTCGGCGCGGAACGCGTCACGGATCCAGTTCAGGCGAGGCGGTTCGCCGCTGGCTTCGACTACGTCGAAGCGGCAGGGGCTGTTGGCCAGTGCGGGATGTTGGCTCAGGTAGAGCTGGGCGGCGCGGACCAGCTTGCGGCGCTTGTTGATATCGATGGAGGCAGCGCCGCCGCCAAACTGAGCGGAGCGGCGATAGCGCACTTCGACAAAGACCAAGCTGGCTGCATCGCGGTCGTACATCACCAGGTCCAGCTCACCGCCGCGAAAGCGCACATTGCTGGCCCGCCACTGCAGGCCAGCGTTCTGAAGCAGGACACGGGCAGCGGCTTCCACCGCTGCACCGCGTTCGCTCTGCTCAGCGACCATCACCAATGGCAACCGGGCGGCCCGTGCTGAAGGTGGACCAGGCCGGTGTGCGCAGCACATTGCCGAAGCCGTCCAGGTGCAGGGTGCCGGTGGCGCCGCTGAGGCCGCCGCTGGTGCTGTTGGCCAGCTTCTCCATATAGGCGGTGATCTTCCAGGCGTCGTAGCCGAACGCAAACAAACGGCCAGCGCCGCCACGTGCGGTCGGCAAGGTGGTGGCGACTGCCGCCGCTGCAGGCAGGCCGGCAACGCCACGGCTGCTCCAGGCATCGGTCGGGAAGGCGATGCCATCCAGGGTGACGTCGTCTTCGGCCTTGCCGGTGCCGGCGGTCAACTGCGAGGTGCCGACACGGCTGACGCCGCCCAAACCGGCCAAGGCCAGCTGCGGCGCCAGTACGCGCGCCTGGTTGCCCTTGACCGCGAGCAGGATCGCGTCGATACCGGTTGCCTGGCGCAGCTGTGCGGTGATATCGGCAGGCACTTCGCCGACATTGATGGTCGCGGCGATCTTGCCGCCGCGCTCACTGAAACGCTCCTTGAATGCGCCGCTGGAACGACGGCCGGCATCATCACTGCTGGCGATCACCAATACATTGCGGCGCTCGCGGCCCAGCAGATACTCCGCGGCCATCAGGCCATCGTCTTCCGGTGCCAGCGAGAAAGCCGCGCTGCCCGGCGGCGGTGCGTCCTTGCCGCGGTTCAGGGCGAGCAAAGGCACCGGCAGCTCGCTGCGGTGGAACAGCGCGTCCACTTCGTCGCGGCCGAGCGGGCCAACAATGAAGTCGACGCCGTTGGCTACAGCCTTGTCGTAGGCCGCGCCGGCACCGCTGGCAGTGCCCTTGGTATCAATGAAGTCGATGGGCGGGCGACGGCGGCTTTCGCCGTAGTAGCCGGCCAGCAGGCCGTCACGGACCGAGGCGCCGGCAGCGGCCAGGTTGCCGCTGAGCGGCAACAGCACGGCCATCTTCACTGGCGGGCGGTAGCCGTCGGCATCGGCGGCCGGGCGCTTGCTGGTATCCAGTTGCGAGGCGGTATCGCGGTCGAACGGACGCGGCAGCGGCAGGCCGCGGCCGATCATGGCGCGGCCGGCGTGGTTGTAAAGCGGATCACCGACTGGCAGCGCGGCGGCGCGGCTGCTGAGGGTGGCGTCATTCAGTCCGGCCAGCAGGCGGGTGATGGCGCGCTGGTTGTCATTGCGCTCGCTACCACTGAGCAGGGCGCCGGCGCGGGCGCGCTCGGCGGCGGCTGCAAAGGCGTCGCCGGTGGCTTCCAGCGCCTGCGCGCGGGCCAGGTACCAGCGTGCCTGCAGTGGCGCCGGTAGTGCTGCCGGATTTTCGGTCAATACCTGCAGCACGGTGGCCGGCTGCTTGTCGCCCAGCGCCAGCTCGGCCTGCAGCAGGTTGAAGCGCTGACGGGTGGCGCCGGACAGCTGGCGCGGCTGCACCTGTGCCATCAGCATGCGCGCACGCGCGCTGTCACCGGCTTCCTGCCAGGCAAAGGCGGCATCGGCCAGCAGCGGGCTCTTGGCGGCGCCGCGTACCAGTGCGGCCTGTGCTTCCAGTTGCTGCGCGGCGTCGCGCGGTTTGCCTTGTTCTAGCAGGGCGATGGCGGCCTGCTGGGCGGGTGAGCTGGTCGGCGCTACGCTGGTGGTGGCGCAGCCGACGAACAGCAGCATCGACAATGACAGGGCGGATATCCGTGCGGCTGGCTTGTTCATTTGAGGTCCGTTCGACAGGGCGCGGCAGTGCCGGGCGGGGGAAACGGTACGATTCTACCCTTGGCCCACGGAAATACCGATGATGAGTACTGCTGCTGCCACCTTGTATGTCGTTGCCACGCCGATCGGCAACCTTGGCGATCTGAGCCCGCGTGCACAGGAGGTGCTGCGTTCGGTGGCCGCCATCTGCGCGGAAGACACCCGTCATACCGGTCAGCTGTTATCGCATTTCGGCATCAGCAAACCCTTGGTGGCGCTGCACGACCACAACGAAGAGGCGATGGCCGAGCGCGTAGTGGCGCGGTTGCTGGGTGGTGAGTCGCTGGCGGTGGTCAGTGACGCGGGTACCCCGCTGGTCAGTGATCCGGGCTTCCGTCTGGTGCGCGCGGCGCGCGCGGCCGGGGTCAAAGTCAGTCCTATCCCAGGTGCCTGCGCGGCAATTGCCGCCTTGAGCGTGGCCGGTCTGCCCAGCGATCGTTTCGTATTTGAAGGCTTCCTGCCGGCCAAGGGCGCCGCCCGCCGTGAACGCCTGAACAAGCTGGCAGCCGAGACCGGCACCCTTGTGTTCTACGAATCTTCGCACCGCATTGCCGAGTCGCTGGCTGACATGGCGGGCGCGTTTGGTGGTGAGCGCCCGGCGGTGGTGGCGCGCGAGCTGACCAAGCTGTTCGAGACCGTGCTTGATGGCAATCTGGATCAGCTGCTGGCAAAGGTGTTGGCCGATGACAACCAGCGCAAGGGTGAGTTCGTGGTGATGGTGCAGGGCGCAGGCGATGATGAAGAAGCCAAGGTCGCCGAGGGCCGCCGCTTGTACGCCAAATTGAACGAACACCTGCCGCCTTCCACTGCCGCCAAGCTTGCGGCCGAACTGAGCGGCGCGCCGCGCAAGGCTTTGTATGGACAGGGCAGCAACGACTGAAGCGATGTGGGCGGCGGCCGATGCCGCCAGCCTGCGTCAGCAACTCGACCTGCGCGAGCATCCGCTGGCGGGGGGCACTGGCGGCGAGATCAAGACCCAGCGCGAGCGCTGGATGATGGTGCGCTGGTTGGCCGCCTGGGCGTCGGAGCTGGCCTATCCGCTGCGGGTGAGCAAGCGCGAGAGCCCGGACTTCATGCTGGACGTCGGCAACGATCGGATTGGCGTGGAATGTATGGAAGTGGTGCCTGAGGCCTTCAAGCAGCTACAGGCCAAGTTGAACGGCATCAATTCCGGCTGGGTGCGGCCGGTGCCGCAGCATCGCGCCGAGGAAGCACGCGCCGAATGGGATAGTCCGCTGCTGCGTCAGTTGTTGGCTGATACCTATGAAGGCAGTCCATGGGCGGGCGATGAGCCTGAGCGGCTGTGGGTGGAGGTGATGCGCTGGGCGGTGGAGAAGAAGCGTCAGGTGCTTCACAAGCCGGGCTTCGCGCGACAGTCGCGCAATGTGTTGTTGCTGTACGACAACTGGCCGTTGCCGGCTGTGGCCTTTGTCGAAGATGCCGATCCGGCAGTTTTACGCAGCTGGGCGTTGGCGGCGCTGGATGAGTTGTCGCAGCAGTTGCGGGACAGTGGCGCGCATGCGGACTTCCAGCAGATCGACATCCTGCATGAAGGCTGGCTGCTGTCATTCACTGATGAAGGCGTGCGACCGCTGCGTTACCAGATGCTTGCAGCTGAATGAAATGATCGGCCGGTGGTGTACCGGACGTGCGATAATGCGCACGGCGGAGTCGGCCAGACAGTCGCGTCATTCCTTCGGGAATGCCGAGGAAAGTCCGGGCTCCACAGGGCAAGGTGCCAGGTAACGCCTGGGCGGCGCAAGCCGACGGAAAGTGCAACAGAAAGATACCGCCGAACGGCCCTGTTACCCCTTTGCCGCCGCTGGCCGAAGCGACGGTGTTTCGGATTGCCAGCGAAGCTGGCCAAGTGCTTCCGGAGACGGCAAAGGGGTAGCAGGGCGCGTGGTAAGGGTGAAATGGTGCGGTAAGAGCGCACCGCGAGTCTGGCAACAGACCGGCACGGCAAACCCCACCTGGAGCAAGACCAAATAGGGACCTAATGGCGTGGCCCGCGTCGGGTCCGGGTAGGTTGCTTGAGCGTTACGGTGACGTAGCGCCTAGAGGAATGACTGTCCACGACAAAACCCGGCTTATCGGCCGGCTCCGCCGCTTTCATCGCCTGGCGGGCGATGAAAGCCCCAAAGTTTTGCAGCGCAAAACTTTGGGCCCCGGGCCTCTGCCCTCCAATTCCCCGCGCCTGTCGGCGCGCCCCCTTTACTAAAGTGGGCTGTTGCTCTTCGGACTTTTTGCTTGGCTCGCTGCGCATCGTGGCGGGGGGAAGTGCGGCTATAGCTTTTGTGGCTGCGACTTTTGCTCTGTTTTTGGCTCCAGCTCTGGCCCTGATTGTGGCTCTGGCCGTTGCCGTTGCTATTGCAGTGGCAGTGGCTTTGGCTTTGGCAGTGGCAGTGGCAGTGGCTTTGGCTTCTGCTCCTGCTCCTGCCTTGCTGTTTTCTTTCCCTTCTCCCGCTTGCGGGGGAAGGTGCCCGAAGGGCGGATGGGGGGAGCTTTTGATCTTGCTTTGGCTGTGGGCCAAAGCCAAAGCCAAAGCCAAAGCCAAAGCCAAAGCCAAAGCCAAAGCCAAAGCCAAAGCACCCCTCCCTGGCCCTCCCCTTCGCCTGCGGCAAAAGGGAGGGGATCAGGCTTCAGCCAAGGTGAGGGGGCTAGGAGCCCAGGCCTTCTTTCCCAATCTGCATGCGCGTCTCCCCCAAATACACACCCTCTGGTCCGAAGCGGCGTTCATGGATGAAGCCGCCGCCATCCTGACCGATAGCCACGATGGTGCTGGCGCGGGTGCCGTAGTCGGTCCCGCATATGAACGCGCTCGACAGCCGCCGTTCCAACTCCAGCGGAACACCGGTAGCTGGAAGCTGTGCGTCTGGTGCCTGCTGCTCATCAGCCAGCGCTGCCCAGAGCGGCTCCAGGCCGTCATTCCCTGCGGCAAGCCAATCCTCGAGTACGCTCATCAAACGACGGGTCTTGGGCCAGGGTGCATCCAGCGCACCGTTGGACATGCCATGCACGCCCGGCGCCAGGTCCTGTCGGGCCTGTGGATGGTTGCCCAGATAGCTGCAGCTCTCGGCGTCGGCGACCAATAGATTGAACGGTGCAAACGCCGACGCCCGGCTGGCCAGAGTGTCGGCATAGTCCGTGGCCGGCTGTCCGTCGGCCAGGTAGCTGGCGATCAGTTCACCGCGCGAAGGCCCGCCGGTGGCTGCGCTCGGGTCACGCACATTGGTGACCACGGCGGCTTGGCCGCGCAGATTCACTCCCACCCAGCTGCCGCCGGAACGCAGGTCGCGGCCGGCAATGACGTTGTCGTGCGGCAATGGCCAGCGCTGCAGGGGCGCAGTTGGGCGGGCGTGGAATTCGTCGCGGTTGCCGGCCATGAGCAGGCGCCAATGCGGGTGGGTTTTCCAGGCGAGAGCGACAAGGCACATGCACGGAGTGTGCCGTTTTGCGCGGGTGTCAGCCAAGTGCTGCTGAATGGCGGCTGGGCTGGGGGTCCGTTTTCACGCCACCTCTACACCACTGAATTTCATGGGAATCTCAAAATTTGAGATAAACCAGTAACTTGTGGATAAACCTTGAACAACTCTCTAAACATTGCTGCAAACCATTGATGCGGCACGTGATTTTGTGCACGAAAAGTTGTTGACAACCCTAAGGCCGCTGCTAAGGTGGGCATCAGAGGGGAAACCGGGTTTTTTGTGGTTTTTCGTGGTTCAATAACTTCCCAAGCAAAACCAACGAACGGGTGCCACAGGCGTGTTCCAGGGTGAGACTGCCATCACGGTTGACGACAAGGGACGCATGGCGGTGCCAACCGCTTATCGCGACCTGGTCGCGCGTGCCAGCGGTAATCGCCTTGTGCTGACCTACAACCCGTTCGAAGCCGGTTGCTTGTGGTTGTACTCAGAGCAGGAGTGGGAGCGGGTGCGGGACGACGTAATGGCAAAGCCCAATACCCAGCGTGTAGTGCGCACCCTGCAGCAGAAGCTTGTCGGCTCGGCCGCCCACCTGGAACTGGATGGCAATGGCCGTATCAGCCTGCCGTCCAGTCACCGCAGCGCGGTGGGCATCGAGAAGAAAGCAGTGCTGATGGGCATGGGTGAAAAGTTTGAGTTGTGGAGCGAGCAAGCGCATCGCGCACTGATCCAGCAGACGTTGTCTGACGAGGATCTGGGCGATGGGCTTCTCGATCTGAAGTTGTGAGCCGGGGTGCCCGGGTGCGCGGAGGAGCGCAGGCCGGTCACCCAACGGTGTCGCAGCCGCCGGCAGCTCACCTGCCGGTGCTGTACACCCAGGTCCTTGAGGGCCTGAGGGTGATCGAAAACGGTACTTATCTGGATGGCACGTTCGGTCGTGGCGGTCACGCTGGCGGCGTGCTGCGCCAGCTCGGCGCGGACGGGCGTCTGCTGGTGATGGACAAGGATCCAGAGGCCATTGCCGTGGCCGAGCGCGATTTCGCGCCGGACGGCCGTGTCTCGATCTATCGCGGCAGCTTTGCCGATCTGCTGGACTGGAGCGAAACCGCTGCCGGCCTGGATGGCGTTCTGTTCGACCTGGGCGTGTCCTCGCCGCAGCTCGACGTGGCCGAGCGTGGTTTCAGCTTCGGCAAGGACGGCCCGCTGGACATGCGCATGGACCCGGATTCGGGTGAAAGCGCTGCGGATTGGTTGAACCGCGCTGAAGACCGCGAAATCGCCGATGTGCTCTTCACCTATGGCGATGAGCGGCAGAGCCGTCGCATCGCCCGTGCCATTGTTGCCCGTCGCGAGAAGCAGCCGTTCACGCGTACCGCTGAGCTGGCCGAGCTGATCGCTTCGGTGATGCCGCGCGGCAAGGACAAGATCCATCCGGCCACGCGCAGCTTCCAGGCCATCCGCATCCACATCAACCGCGAACTGGCCGACCTTGAAGCCGGTCTGGACGCGGCGATGGCGCGGCTCAAGCCCGGTGGCCGCTTGGCGGTGATCAGCTTCCACTCGTTGGAAGACCGCATCGTCAAGCAGTTCATGAACCGCCATGCCAAGGCGCCGCCGACCAATCGTCGGCTGCCGGAGCTGCAGGCCTTCGTGCCGACGTTGGAACTGATCGGTGGCGCCATCAAGGCCGATGACGACGAGCTGGCGATGAACCCGCGCTCGCGCAGCGCTGTGCTGCGCGTGGCCCAAAAGTGCGAGGTGGCCGGATGAGCCGCCTGCTGTTGATCGTCCTGCTGGCGTGCACGATTGCCTCGGCAATCGGCGTGGTGTTCATGCGCCATCGCCACCGCCAGCTGTTCGTCGAGCTGTCCAAGCTGGAACACGCGCGCGACGAGATCAACATCGAGTTCGGCCGTCTGCAGCTGGAGCAGGCAACCCTGGCCCAGGCCACGCGCGTGGACCAGGAAGCCCGTGGCCGCCTCGGCATGAAGTTCCCCGAGGCCGCTGACATCGTGGTGATCCGGCCATGAACAAGCCCAGCCGCAACCGTACCCGCACGCAGTTCAACCTGCGTAACCGCATGCTGATGGTTGGCGTGGGGCTGGGTCTGTGTGCGGTGACGCTGGTCGGCCGTGCCGCGTATGTGCAGCTGATCAACAACGATTTCTACCAGCGTGAAGGCGAAGCCCGCTTCCTGCGCGATGTGCCGATCCCGACCTCGCGCGGCATGATCACCGATCGCAATGGCGAGCCGGTGGCGGTGTCCACGCCGGTGGCATCGATCTGGGTCAATCCGCAGGAGCTGCTGCGCACGCCCGAGCGTATTCCCGAGCTGGCGCGCGCGCTGTCGCTGCCGGTGGATGAGCTGACCACCAAGCTGACCCAGAAGGCCGACAAGGAATTCATGTACCTGCGCCGCCGGATCAATCCGGATGTGGCCGAGCAGGTGGTCGCGCTGAAGATTCCGGGCGTGTTCTCGCAGCGCGAGTTCCGTCGCTACTACCCGCAGGGTGAGGCGATGGCACACGTGCTGGGCTTCACCAATATCGATGATCTCGGCCAGGAAGGGCTGGAGCTGGCCTTCGACGAATGGCTGCGCGGCAAGCCGGGCGCCAAGCGTGTCATCCGCGACCGCAAGGGCGCGATCGTCGAGAGCATCGATCTGGTGCGTCCTGCCGAGCCGGGCAAGGACCTGACCCTGAGTATCGACCGCCGCATCCAGTTCCTGGCGATGCGCGAGCTGCGCAATGCGGTCACCACCAACAAGGCGGCTGGTGGTTCCATCGTGATCATGGATGTGGCTACCGGCGAAGTGATGGCCATGGCCAACCTGCCGACCTACAACCCGAATTCGGTTAGTGGTGCTACCCCGGACACGCGCCGCAACCGCGCGGTCACCGATCTGGTCGAGCCCGGCTCGACGATGAAGCCGTTGACCATTGCCACTGCGTTGCAGAACCACGTGGTGACGCCGGACACGATCATCGACACCAATCCGGGTTACATGTCGCTGGGTCGTTACACCATCCGTGACGTGCCGCGTAACAACGGCGTGCTCAATGTCACCGGCGTGATCACCCGCAGCTCGAACATCGGTGCGGCCAAGATCGTGGCGCGCATCCCGGATCAGACCTTCTACGACTCGGTGCGTGGCTTCGGCTACGGCGTGGCACCGCACAGCGGCTTCCCCGGCGAATCGTCGGGTGTGGTCGCGCGCCCGGGCAGCCCGAGCTGGTATGGCACCACCAAGACCACCATGTCCTACGGCTACGGCCTGTCGGTGACGCCGCTGCAGATCGCGCAGGCGTACTCGGCGCTGGCCAATGGCGGGCAGGTGATCCAGCCGACCTTCATCAAGGGCCAGCGCAACGAAGCGCGCCAGGTCATCGACCCGGAAGTGGCGCGCGAAGTCGTGCGCATGATGGAAACCGTGGTCACCAACGGCGGCGCCAAGCAGGCGGCGATCCTCGGTTACCACGTGGCCGGCAAGACCGGCACCGCGCGCAAGAACGGCCCCAACGGCTACGAGCGCGGCCACTACAACCTGCTGTTCGCCGGTGTCGTGCCGGCCACTGCGCCGCGCTACGCCGCGGTGATCGTTGTCAACGACCCGCAGGGCTCGCTGCAGTACGGTGGTCTGGTCTCCGCACCGGTGTTCCACCACGTGATGGAAGGCACGCTGCGTTTGATGGACGTGCCGCCGGACGACATCCAGTCGTGGCTGGCTGCGCAGGCCGCTGGCAAGGTGGGTGGCAAGCCGGGCAGCAGTGCTGCGCCGCTGCCAGTTCCGCAGGACCCGGACGAGGCACCGAACGCCACGGCCGAATTTGATGCCGCACTGCCGACGGCTGTCGCTCCGACGCCAGCCGCCACGGAGGTGCGCCAGTGAGCCACACAATGAAGTTGTCACAGCTGCTGCCGGATCTGGTCCTGTCACAGGACCCGCAGATCGGCGGCCTGGTTCTGGATTCGCGGCATGTACGGGCCGGTGATGCGTTCGTCGCAATCGCCGGCTTTGGCGCGCATGGGCTGGGCTTTGTCGAACAGGCCAAGGCTGCCGGTGCGGCCGCAATCCTGTTTGATCCGCCGGCTCCGGCCGAACTGCCGACACCGGCCGATGCCATCGCTGTGCCCGGTCTGCGTTCGCGCATGGGCGCGATGGCCGACCAGTTCCACGGCCAGCCCTCGCGGGCGATGACCATGGTGGGCGTCACCGGCACCAACGGCAAGACCTCGACCGTGCAGCTGCTCGGCCAGGCCTGGCATCTGCTGGGCACGCCCAGCGGCTCGATCGGTACCCTGGGTGTTGGCCTGTACGGCGATGTGGTGCCGACTGGTTTCACCACGCCGCTGGTGCTGCAGATGCATGAAGTGTTGGCCCAGCTGCGCGATGGCGGTGCCAAGGCAGTGGCGATGGAAGTCAGCTCGCATGCCCTGGATCAGGGCCGCGTCGATGCCGTGCATTACGACGTGGCGGTGTTCACCAACCTCACCCGCGATCACCTCGATTATCACGGCGACATGGAAGCTTACGGCGCGGCCAAGGCCAAGCTGTTCCATCGTCCGGGCCTGAAGGCAGCGGCGATCAATCTGGACGACGCCTTCGGCCGTGAGCTGATCACCACGCTGGCGGCGGACGTGCAGGCTATCGGCCTGAGCTCGACGGGTCAGGCTGGCGCCACCATCCGCGCCGAGAATCTGGTGCTGGACGGGCAGGGGCTGGGCTTTGATCTGGTCATTGGTGATGAACGTCATGCGCTGCGCTCGCCGCTGCTCGGTCGTTTCAACATCGACAACCTGCTGGCGGTTGCCGGAGCGCTGCATGGTCTGGGTGAAACCAATGCCAGCATCGCCAAGGTGCTGGGCCAGCTGCAGCCGATCCGTGGCCGCATGAACCGCCTCGGCGGCCAGGGCGAGCCGACCGTGGTCATCGATTACGCGCACACCCCCGATGCGCTGGAACAGGCGCTGCGCAGCCTGCATGGCCATCTTGATGGCCGTCTACTGTGCGTGTTCGGCTGCGGTGGCGAGCGTGACACCGGCAAGCGTCCGCAGATGGCGGCAATTGCCGAGGAATTGGCCGACGTGGTATTCGTCACTGACGACAATCCACGCGGCGAGAATGGTGACGTGATCGTCGCCGACATCATGGCCGGGTTTGTGACGCCTGCGCAGGTGAACGTGGTGCGCGATCGCGCCCGCGCCATCGACGCCGCGGTTGCACAGGCAGGGGCTGGCGACATCGTGTTGATCGCCGGCAAGGGCCATGAGCCCTACCAGGAGATTGCAGGTATCAAACATCCTTTCGATGACACCGACGTGGCATCGCGTGCGCTGCAGGCGCGCCGTTCCGCTGCTGCGGAGGTGCGTCCATGAAGCGCACGCCGCTGTCGCTGATTGCCCATTGGGCCGGTGGCGAAATCCACGGCGACGACGCCAGCATCGATGCGGTCAGCAATGACACGCGCACGCTGGCAGCGGGCAGCCTGTATGTCGCCCTGCGCGGTGAGCGTTTCGACGGCCATGACTTTGCCGCCACTGCGGTCGAGCAGGGCGCCAGCGCCCTGTTGGTCGATCGCCTGTTGCCGCTGGAAGTGCCGCAGATCGTGGTTGCCAACACCGAGCTGGCGCTGGCGAAGATTGCCGCCGCGATGCAGCAGCAGCGCGCTACCCGCGTGTTCGCCATCACCGGCAGCAACGGCAAGACCAGCGTGAAGAACCTGCTGCTGGCCGTGATGCAGCACGCTGCTGCGGTGCTGGGCCAGCATGTGTACGCCACGCCGGGCAACCGCAACAACGAGATCGGCCTGCCGCTGGCGGTGATCGATGCGCCGGAAGATGCCGACTTCGCCATCTACGAGATGGGCACCGGCAAGCCGGGCGATATCGCCTACCTGACCGCCATCGCCGCGCCGGACGTGTCCATCGTCAACAATGTCGCGCCGGCACATCTGGAGCGCATGGGCAGCCTGCTGGAGATCGCCAACACCAAGGCAGCCGTCTACGACGACCTGCGCGATGGCGGTGTTGCGGTGGTCAATGCCGACGATGCGTTCTCGCCGTACTTCGCTGCGCGTGCTGGTGACCATCAGGTGATCCGCTTCGGTCTGGAAGTCAGCGCCGACGTCACCGCGACCGGCATCGTGCTCGACGAGGCTGGTTCACGCTTCCAGCTGCGCACGCCGCAAGGTGATGCCGAGGTCGTGCTGCAGCTGCCGGGCCGGCACAACGTACTCAATGCATTGGCCGCCGCCTCGATGGCGTTGGCCGCTGGTATTGCGCTGCCGCTGGTCGTCGAAGGCCTGGCGCAGGCGCGTCCTGTCGCTGGTCGTCAGGTGGCGCACGTGCTGGGCAACGGTGCAGTGCTGATCGATGACAGCTACAACGCCAACCCGGGCTCACTGGCAGCGGCGATCACCGCGCTGGCAGCCGGCAAGGGCGAAGGCTGGCTGGTGCTGGGCGATATGCGTGAGCTGGGCCCGGACGCGCAGTCGCTGCACGCACAGGCCGGCCAGCGTGCGCGCGAAGCCGGGCTGAAGCGCCTGTACACGTTGGGACCGCTGAGCGCAGCGGCATCGGCGGCATTCGGCGAAGGCGGGCGTCATTTCGACTCCCACGCCGCGCTGGCAGCCGCGCTGGAAACCGAACTTCATGCTGGTGTGCGTTGCCTGGTCAAGGGCTCGCGCGGCAGCGCCATGGACAAGATCGTGACTGCGCTGTTGAAGCGCGGCGAGGACACTACACATGTTGCTTGAATTGGCCCGTTGGCTACAGCAGTTGGACGGCCTGTTCCGGTTGTTCAACTACATCACCTTCCGCGGCATCCTCGCCGCCCTGACGGCATTGTCGCTGTCATTGTGGTTGGGCCCGATGGCGATCCGTCGCCTGGCCCAGCTCAAGGGCGGTCAGCCGATCCGCAAGGACGGCCCGCAGTCGCATTTCTCCAAAGCCGGCACGCCGACCATGGGCGGCGGCTTGATCCTGACCACGGTGTTGGTCTCGGTGCTGCTGTGGGGCGACCTGCGCAACCGCTACGTGTGGCTGGTGCTGGTGGTGATGCTGTGCTTCGGTGCGATCGGCTGGTACGACGATTGGTTGAAGATCGCCAAGCGCGACCCGAACGGCCTGAAGTCGCGCTGGAAGTACGCGCTGCAGTCGATCTTCGGTCTGGCCGCCGGCATCTTCCTGTACAAGACCGCGGTGGTGCCGGCTGAGCTCACCTTCTACATCCCGATGTTCAAGTCGATCGCCTTGCCGCTGGCAGGCATCAGCTTCGTCGCGATTGCCTACTTCTGGATCGTCGGCTTCTCCAACGCGGTCAACCTGACCGATGGTCTGGATGGTCTGGCGATCATGCCGACGGTGCTGGTGGCCTGTGCGCTGGGCGTGTTCGCCTATGCCTCGGGCAATGCGGTGTTCTCCAGCTACCTGCAGATTCCGCAGATTCCCGGCGCCGGTGAACTGGTCATCATCTGCGCGGCGATTGCCGGTGCGGGCCTGGGCTTCCTCTGGTTCAACACCTATCCGGCCATGGTGTTCATGGGCGACGTCGGCGCGCTGGCGCTGGGCGCGGTGCTCGGCACCATCGCGGTGATCGTGCGCCAGGAACTGGTGCTGGTGATCATGGGCGGTGTGTTCGTGATCGAAACCCTGTCGGTGATGATCCAGGTGGCTTCGTTCAAGCTCACCGGCAAGCGCGTGTTCCGCATGGCGCCGATCCACCACCACTTCGAGCTGAAGGGCTGGCCTGAGCCGCGTGTGATCGTGCGTTTCTGGATCATCTCGGTGGTGCTGGTGTTGATTGGCCTGGCAACGCTAAAGGTGCGCTGATGGACGACTACGCGCGTCAGGCAACCCGACTTGAAGCCATTGGTGGCAGCTACGACAAGTGGCTGCTTGGCGCCGCCGTGGCGCTGGCTTCGATCGGGATCGTGATGGTGGCTTCCAGCTCCATCGCGCTGACGCAGAGTCCGTTCTATTACCTGACCCGCCACCTGATCTTCATTGCCATCGGCGTGATCCTGGCTGCGGTGACGATGCGGGTGGAGCTGAAGGAGATCGAGAAGTACAACCAGCTGCTGTTGCTGGGCTGCTTCGCGCTGCTGATCGTGGTGTTCGTGCCGGGTTTGGGCAGCAGCGTCAACGGCGCGCAGCGCTGGATCAACCTGGGTTTCTCCAAATTCCAGACCGTGGAAGCGGTCAAGGTGCTGTACATCGTCTGGTTGTCCAGCTACCTGGTGCGCTTCCGTGACGAGGTCAATGCCACCTGGCAGGCCATGCTCAAGCCGGTTGGTGTGGTCGGCGTACTGGTCGTGTTGTTGTTGCTGCAGCCAGATTTCGGTTCGTCGATGCTGTTGTTGGGCATCACCACCTGCATGCTGGTGCTGGGCGGTGCGCAGATCAAGCGCATCATCCTGCCGGTGCTGCTGCTGTTGCCGGGCCTGATCGCGCTGGTGATCTTCGAGCCCTACCGCATGCGTCGCGTCACCTCGTTCATGGACCCGTGGCAGGACCAGTTGGGTTCGGGCTACCAGCTGTCCAATGCGTTGATGGCGATCGGCCGTGGCGAGTGGACTGGCGTGGGCCTGGGTGCGTCGATCCAGAAGCTCAACTACCTGCCCGAATCGCATACCGACTTCATCTTCTCGGTGATCGCCGAGGAGCTGGGTTTCATCGGCGTGTGCGGCATCATCAGCCTGTATGTGCTGCTGGTCGGTCGTGCGTTCTGGCTGGGCCTGCGCTGTATTGAAATGCGCCGCCACTTTGCTGGTTACATCGCCTTCGGCATTGCCCTGTGGATCAGCCTGCAGACCTTCGTCTCGATCGGCGTGAACCTGGGCATGCTGCCGACCAAGGGCCTGACCCTGCCGCTGATCTCCTCTGGCGGCTCCAGTGTGATGATGACCTGCGTGGCGATGGGCCTGTTGCTGCGCGTGTCCTATGAATACAACCGTGCGGTGCGCCGCCAGGAAGTCCGCGAGGACCTCGATGGCGTCGAACTGGACGTTGCCGAAACGCACGACGCCGCACCGGCCGAGCCGCGCATGGACACCGCAACCGCGGTTGCTGCCGCAGCGCAGAGCAGTGCCGCGCGCGGCACCAGCCGCATGCAGCAGCGCGTCGAGCCAACTTTCGGGAGGATCGCCTGATGGCCTCCGCGAATACCAACAAGGACCAGCGTCCGGTGATGATCATGGCCGGCGGTACCGGCGGCCATATCTTCCCGGGTCTGGCCGTGGCCAAGGTGCTGCGCGAGCGCGGCGTCCCGGTCACCTGGCTGGGTGCTGACGGCGCGATGGAAACCCGTCTGGTTCCGCAGCACGACATCCACGTCGACACGCTGGCCATCTCCGGCCTGCGCGGCAAGGGCAAGCTGGCCCTGCTGGGCGCTCCGATCCGGGTGATGCGCGCGATCCGCAGTGCTGGCTATGTACTGCGTGATCGCAAACCGCGTGCGGTGGTGGCTTTTGGTGGTTTTGCTTCCGGACCGGGTGGCATCGCCGCCCGCCTGCATGGCCTGCCGTTGCTGGTGCACGAACAGAACCGCGCGCCGGGCATGACCAATCGCATCCTGTCGCGTTTCGCGCGCCGCGTGCTGTCCGGTTTTCCGGGCAGCTTTGCCGGAGGCAAGGAAGAGGTGGTCGGCAATCCAGTGCGTGCCGAGATCGCCGCATTGCCGGCACCGGAGCAGCGTCTGGCTGGTCGCAGTGGACCGATGCGGGTATTGGTACTGGGCGGCAGCCAGGGCGCACGCGCCCTGAACAACGCCATGCCCAAGGCCATGGCTGCGCTCGGTAACAGCGTCGCCATCGAGGTCTGGCATCAGTGCGGCGAGAAGCTGCACGAAGAAGCACTGCAGTCCTACCGCGCTGCTGGCGTGGAAGGCCGCGTCGACATGTTCATCAAGGACATGGCGGCCGCCTACAGCTGGGCCGATCTGGTGGTGTGCCGTTCCGGCGCGTCGACCTTGGCCGAGTTGTGTGCGGTCGGTATCGGCAGCGTGCTGGTGCCGTTCGCCGCTGCGGTCGACGACCACCAGACCCGCAATGCCGAATATCTGGTCGAACGCGGTGCCGCCGAACTGCTCAAGCAGGACGACGCGCTGGCGACCAACCTGGAAGGCGTGCTGCGCACGCTGGCAAACAATCCCGGCCACCGCATGCAGATGGCGCAAGCCGCGCGTGGGTTGGCCAAGGTCGATGCGGCCGAACGCATCGCTGACATCATTCTTGAGGAAGCAGCATGAACACGGCATCGCGCACCCGCGCCAGCCACACCGGAGGCCAGGCATGATCCGCCGCCTCAACGACACCACCGACCTGGTCCGCGCCTTCCCGCGCGTGCATTTCGTCGGCATCGGCGGCACCGGCATGAGCGGTATCGCCGAAGTGATGCTGACCTTGGGCTATGAAGTCTCCGGTTCCGACAACGCCGACAACGCCGCCACCCGCCGCCTGGCGCGACTGGGCGCGCGTGTCATGCGCGGCCATTCCGCTGCCAATGTGCTGGGCACCGACTGCATCGTGGTTTCCAGCGCCATCCGCGACGACAACCCCGAGCTGATGGAAGCGCGCAGCCAGCGCATTCCGATCATGCCGCGTGCGGCGATGCTGGCCGAACTGATGCGTTTCCGTCGCGGCATCGCCGTCGCCGGTACCCACGGCAAGACCACCACCACCTCGCTGACCGCTGCAATCCTGAGCGAAGGCAAGCTGGACCCGACCTTCGTGATCGGCGGCCAGTTGCTGGCTGCCGGTGCCAACGCCAAGCTTGGCGGCGGCCAGTGGCTGGTGGCCGAGGCCGATGAAAGCGATGGCAGCTTCCTGCGTCTGAATCCGCTGGTGGCAGTGATTACCAATATCGACGCCGACCATCTGGAGAACTACGGCAACGACTTCGCCCGCGTGCAGGCAGCGTTCGCCGAGTTCCTGCAGCGCCTGCCGTTCTACGGCCTGGCGGTGCTGTGCATCGATGATCCGGAAGTGGCCGCATTGGCTGCCAAGACTCCGCGTCACGTGATGAGCTACGGCCTGAGCAGCAATGCCGACGTACGCGCTGAAGACGTGGTGCAGGATGGCCCGCGCATGCGCTTCACCCTGCGTCTGCCGGAAGGCACCAGCGTGCCGGTCACGCTGGCACTGCCGGGCAAGCATAACGTGCTCAATGCATTGGCTGCCGCTGCGGTGGCCTGGCAGTTGGGCGTGGCGCCGGAAGACATCGCTGCTGCGTTGGAGAAGTTCGAAGGCGTTGGCCGTCGCTTCAACGATCTGGGCGAAGTCACCACCCACAAGGGCGCCAAGGTGCGCGTGATCGACGATTACGGTCATCATCCGCGCGAGCTGGAAGCGGTGTTTGCCGCTGCCCGTGGCGGCTGGCCGGACAAGCGTCTGGTGGTGGCGTTCCAGCCGCACCGTTACAGCCGTACCCGTGATCAGTTCGACGCTTTCGCAGCGGTGCTGTCGGAAGTGGACGCGCTGGTGCTTAGCGAGGTTTACCCGGCCGGCGAAGCGCCGATTCCGGGGGCCGATTCCAAATCGCTGGCACGGGCAATTCGCGCGCGTGGCCGCAGCGAGCCGGTGGTGGTGAGTCATTCCGCCGATCTGGCTTCGGTGCTGCCCGACGTGCTGCAGGACGGCGATCTGCTGTTGATGATGGGGGCAGGCGACATCGGCGCCGTTGTCCAGCAGGTGGTCACCCACGGCTTCCAGGAGGCCAAGGGCGAATGATGCCTATCGCGCTGCCGCTGCGCCGTACCCAAGCAACCGCATTGCGGGCTGCGACGGTGGCCTGCGGCCGCGCTGCAGGGGAGGACGCACGATGAATGCCGTGCTGCGCATACTCGCCTGGTTGCTGGCCATCGCTCTGGTGGTGCTGCCAGTAGTGGCCGTGGTCAATGGCTGGGTCGGTGCGGAGCGCTGGCCGCTGGCCAAGCTGCGCGTACATGGCGAGTTCAAGCGCGTGCCGGCTGAAGAACTGCAGAAGGCCTTGCTGCCGTATGCACGCTCGGGCTTCTTCGCAGTGAAGTTGCAGGACGCGCAGGCTGCAGTGGAAAAGCTGCCGTGGGTGGAAAGCGCGCAGGTCCGCAAGCAGTGGCCGGATGTGCTGGAAGTAAGCATCGTCGAGCACCGTCCGTTTGCACGCTGGGGCAAGGATCGCCTGCTGTCCGAGCAAGGCCGCTTGTTCGCGGTGCCGCATGGTCTGGAGAACGCACCACTGCCCGAACTCGATGGCCCCGATGGCATGACCACCGAAGTGGTCGAGTTGTACAACGATTCGCGCGCTCTGTTCGCACCGGCCGGTGTGGACGTGCGCAAAGTGGCGATGGACGCGCGCGGCAGCTGGTCGCTGGCGCTGGATAACGGCACCGAAGTGATCGTTGGCCGCAACGACGCTCGCTCACGCTTGAGCCGCTTCGTGCGCGTATTGCCGCAGCTGACCCGCACCCAGGTGCCGATCGTGCGCGCCGACCTTCGCTATACCAATGGATTCACGCTGAGCTGGGGAACCCCGCCGCCGGCAACAAAGCAGACGCAGGACAGGACATGAACCGCAAGGGTGACAAATCACTGATCGTTGGCCTGGATATCGGCACCTCCAAGGTGGTGGCGTTGGTCGGCGAGTACTCGCCGGGCAGCCCGATCGAGGTCATCGGTATCGGCTCGCACGAATCGCGCGGTCTCAAGCGCGGCGTGGTGGTGGATATCGAATCCACCGTGCAGTCGATCCAGCGCGCCATCGAAGAAGCCGAGCTGATGGCCGGCTGCGAGATCCGCTCGGTGTACGCCTCGATCTCCGGTAATCACGTGCAGTGCCGGAACTCGCAGGGCATTACCCCGATCCGCGAAGGCGAAGTGAGCTGGGGCGATCTGGATCGCGTGCTGGACGCGGCCAAGGCCGTGGCCATCCCCGCCGACCAGAAGATCCTGCATGCGATCCCGCGTGAGTACGTGCTGGATGATTCGCAGGAAGGCATCCGTAATCCGGTCGGCATGACCGGCGTGCGCCTGGAAGTGCACGCCCATCTGGTCGTGTGTGCACAGTCAGCCGCCGCAAACGTCAGCAAGTGCGTGCAGCGCTGCGGTCTGCAGGTGGACGATCTGGTGCTGTCCTCGCTGGCCTCCAGCGTGGCCGTGCTGACCGCCGACGAGCGCGAGCTCGGCGTGGTGATGGTCGACATCGGCGCCGGCACCACCGACATCGCGGTATTCATCCAGGGCGCGATCTGCCATACCGCGTCGTTGCCGATCGCCGGCGACCACGTCACCAACGACATCGCCCACATGCTGCGCACGCCGACCCCGGAAGCGGAGCAGATCAAGGTGCGTTACGCCTGTGCGCTGGCACAGCTGGCGACGGCCGAAGAAAGCATCCAGGTGCCGTCGGTCGGCGATCGCCCGCCGCGTCGCATGCCGCGTCATTCGCTGGCGCAGGCCGTGCAGGGCCGTTACGAGGAAATCTTCGAGATGGTGCAGGCCGAACTGCGCCGCTCCGGCTTCGAGGAAATGGTGCGTGCGGGCCTGGTGCTCAGCGGCGGCGCTTCGAAGATGGAAGGCGTGGTCGAGCTGGCCGAGGAAATGCTGCAGATGCCGGTACGCGTTGGCATTCCGCAGCACGTCACCGGCCTGGGCGAGGTGGTCGGTAACCCGGTGCATGCCACCGGCGTCGGCCTGCTTCTGATGGGCAGCCAGATCGAACACCCGCGACGTCCGTCGCTGCCCACCGGGCGCGCCGGCAGCATGTTCAACAAATTGAAGAATTGGTTCCGCGGCGAGTTCTGAGCGCGGTACCGGTGGCAGGGCAGTGAGGCAGTCAGCAGGACAAGCAGTAAGGCAAGACGAAGTGCAGTAACGCAGTCATTGAAGCAAGCAACAACCACCGTGCAGGGGCAACCCGAAGCGGTACACCTAAAACAACTCGCCGGTGCGGGCGGGCGCAGAAGGAGAAGGATTCTTCCCGGATGCTCGACCCAATCACGGCAATAGAGAGGACATGGACATGGCGCATTTCGAACTGATTGAAAAGATGGCACCGAACGCGGTGATCAAGGTCGTTGGCGTGGGCGGCGGCGGCGGTAATGCCGTGGCGCACATGGTCAACAGCAGCGTGGATGGCGTGGAATTCATCACCGCCAACACCGACTCGCAGGCAATCAAGAATTGTGGCGCCAAGCTGCAGCTGCAGCTGGGTACCAACGTAACCAAGGGTCTGGGCGCAGGCGCAAACCCGGAAGTCGGCCGCCAGGCCGCACTGGAAGACCGCGAGCGCATCATGGACGCCCTGCAGGGTGCGGACATGGTGTTCATCACCGCCGGCATGGGCGGCGGCACCGGCACCGGTGCTGCACCGGTGGTGGCACAGCTGGCCAAGGAAATGGGCATCCTGACCGTTGCCGTGGTCACCAAGCCGTTCCCGTTCGAAGGCCGTCGCCGCATGCAGGTGGCACTGAAGGGCATCGAAGAGCTGAGCCAGCACGTCGATTCGCTGATCACCATCCCGAACGAAAAGCTGATCACCGTGCTCGGCCGCAATGCCACCATGGTGCAGGCCTTCCGCGCTGCCAATGACGTGCTGCAGGGCGCCGTGCAGGGCATCGCCGATCTGATCGTGCGTCCGGGCCTGATCAACGTCGACTTCGCCGACGTGCGCACCGTGATGTCGGAAATGGGCCTGGCGATGATGGGCACCGGCACCGCACGTGGTGATGACCGCGCCCAGGCTGCCGCCGAGGCCGCTATCCAGAACCCGCTGCTGGACGACGTGAACCTGGCCGGCGCCAATGGCGTGCTGGTCAACATCAGCGCCGGCACCGACATCACCATGAGCGAGTTCGACGAAATCGGCCGCACCGTGCATGCCTTTGCGTCGGAAGACGCCACCGTGGTGATCGGCACCGTGATCGATCCGGATCTGGGTGACGAGATCAAGGTGACCGTGGTTGCCACCGGCCTGAACCGTGCCGTTGCCAAGAACGCGCAGCGTCCGGGCGAGCGCGGCCCGATCAAGCTGGTGCGTAACGCCACCACCGGCCAGGCCGAGTTTGAAGAGTACGAGAGCCCGGCCGATGCCGTGGCCAAGGCCGTGGGTCACACCATGGGCATGGGCCTGCGTCGTCCGAGCTCGGACACCGTGTCTGCTTCCACCTCGTCGGCGTCGCCGGCTGCTGCAGAGCTGCCGAACGACTACCTGGACATCCCGGCCTTCCTGCGCCGCCAGGCTGACTGATGCGGTAGCGGGGGCCATCCTGGCCCGATCATCGCGTGCGCCGGCAACGGCGCCGCTGGTCGGACTGGTCGGCCTCTGGAAACAGAGCTGACACGTCGGGGCTGTCCACCCCGGCGGGAACACCATGTCCTTTATCGCCGGGCCAAGGCCGGCCCGGCGATATTTTCGGTACTGGACGGCAGCTGACGGTCGAATTTGGCACTGCAAAGGGCGCGTGTTAACGCGTGTTATTCTTGTTTGTCCCCCTGGCTGCGCGTGCGTGGCCCCTCCGGCCTTACATACACATGATCCAGCAACGCACTCTCAAGAACACGATCCGCGCCACCGGCGTCGGCCTGCACAGCGGTGACAAGGTCTATATGACCCTGCGCCCGGCACCGGTTGACCATGGCATCGTGTTCCGACGGGTGGATCTGGATCCGGTGGTGGAAGTCCCGGCGCGTGCCGATCTGGTCACCGAAGTCACCCTGTGCACCGGTTTGACCTGTGAAGGCGCCAAGATCCAGACCGTTGAGCACCTGATGTCGGCCCTGGCCGGCCTCGGCGTGGACAACGTCATCGTTGAGCTGTCCTCGGCCGAACTGCCGATCATGGACGGCTCCTCTGGCCCGTTCGTATTCTTGTTGCAGTCGGCAGGCATCGTCGAGCAGGGTGCGGCCAAGCGTTTCCTGCGCATCCTCAAGACAGTGGAAGTGCGCGACGGCGACAAGATTGCCCGCTTCGAGCCATACGAGGGCTACAAACTGGGTTTCACCATCCAGTTCGATCATCCGATGATCCCGGCCAAGCAGTCGCGGGTGGAGATCGAGTTCTCCTCTGCCGCCTACATCAAGGAAATCTCGCGCGCCCGTACCTTCGGCTTCATGCGTGACCTTGAGTACATGCGTGAGCGCAACCTGGGACTGGGCGGCTCGATGGACAACGCCATCGTCCTCGACGAGTTCCGCGTACTGAACGACGACGGCCTGCGTTACACCGACGAATTCGTCCGCCACAAGATCCTGGACGCCATCGGCGACCTGTATCTGGCCGGTGGGCAGGTGCTGGGCGCCTACGAGGGCTTCAAGTCCGGCCATGCGCTCAACAACAAGCTGGTGCGCGCGCTTCTGGCCGACCAGAGCGCCTGGGAATGGGCCAGCTACGACTCGCCGGTAGCCGCCGAGCCGGTGCTGTATGGCATCCCGGCCTACGCCTAAGTTAAATAGCGGTGAGGTCGTAAGAGACGCGGCCTTCACAGACTACGACCAGTCCTAATTGTCGTCATAGTGTGAACCCGATCCGGGTTCTAGTCTGAATTTAACTATTAATTAACAAAAGACTAACTCCTTCGCTGCATTCCGCGGCTAGGATTCCTGCTGGCTCCAATCCGGTCCGTAGGACGGTCGGTTGGAGGCCGGGGCCGATCAGGCGCCCGGTGGCCATTCAGGATTTTGTTGATTTCACATCCTGCAGGGCAGCCAACGCGTCGCGCAGTCCTTTGTGCGTGGTTTCGCTTACTGCTGTGCTGCGTTGATCGTTACGCACTGGGGAGTGCGCGGACGCGGTCGCAGTTTTGACGGTCACCCGGGTGGCCTTCAGCCCGATGGATCGGGCCGCGTCGAGCAGCTGTTCTTCGGCAAGCCTTACTTTGGCGTGCCAGACCGGCGATTCGACGAGAAAAACGAGGTGTTCGCCGTCCACATTGGCCAACCGGCAACGGTTAGCCAGCGCCGGCGGCAAATGGGGGCGCAATTGCCGGTCCATCGCATCGAGCCACAGGGCCCGGCGCAGCGGATTACCTGCTTTGTCCGCCATCGCCGCTTCCAGCGCCTGTTTGGGCGCGGAACGGGAACGAACACTGGATTTCGGCTCTGACATAAGAATTCTTCAATGACATTTAAAAAGATCGTAATCAAAACGCGTGAACAGAAGGCTAAGACGCCATTGTCACGTGTTCAGATGTTCTTCGAGGATCGTCCTCAAGCCCTGTTGGGTAGCGTACTTGGCCTTGGTTGCCTGATGGGTGTAGCCCTGAGCTTCGCCATCGGCATGGCTGGCGACTCGGCGCTGCAATCCAAGGTAGACCACCAGGAGCAGGAGCTGGCCAAGGTCCGCGCCGACGCGCAGACCCAGGTCAACGCACTGGCCGCCCGCCTCGGCGAGCTGCAGGCGCAGGCCACCCGGCTCAACGCCCTGGGTGAGCGGCTGACCCAGATGGGCAAGCTGGAAGACGGTGAGTTCGACTTCCAGGAAACCCCCGGTATGGGTGAAGGCGAACCCGGCCCGACCCAGGACATCCCGGTCAGCGCGGTAAACACCGACTTACAGGTGCTGGAGCAGCGTTTCGCTGCTTCAGGCAAGCAGCTGTCGGTGATGGAATCGCTGCTGTTCGATCACCAGCTCGAACAAAATGCTGTTCCTTCGCGCATGCCGATCCGCAACACCTACGTCACCTCCAGCTTCGGTGGCCGCGCTGACCCGTTCGGCCGCGGTGTTGGCAACCACAAGGGCATGGACTTCCACGCCCGCGTTGGTGACCCGGTGCTGGCCGTGGCTGACGGTGTGGTCAGCTTCTCCGGTGTGAAGGGCGGTTACGGCAATGTGGTCGAGATCGACCATGGCAATGGCTACAAGACCCTGTACGCGCACAATTCGCGCCTGACCGTGCGTGAAGGCGGGCTGGTGCGGGCCGGGCAGGAAGTGGCCAAGGCTGGCTCCACCGGCCGCTCCACCGGCGCCCACGTGCATTTCGAGGTCTGGCAGAACGGCGTGGTGATGAACCCGCGCAAATTCCTTGGCGAGGGCGGCAATACGCCGGTCGGCCGGGTCAGCCGTGGCTGATGGGCAGCAGGTCAGCTTCGGCTGACTTGTTTGGGGGTGCTTGAAACCCAAGCGTCCGCCCCAAGCTACAATAGGCGTTGCCATCGACAGGGCGCATTGCGCCCTGTTTCGTTTGTGACCGGTGAACCCAGGGGGTGAGCCAGGTCGCACGGCATTTCATTCAAACCGGTTCCTTCAATGATCAACAGCCTGCTTACCCGCGTTTTTGGCAGCCGTAACGAGCGCCAGCTTCGCCAGCTCAACCGTATCGTCGCCAAGATCAATGCCTTGGAACCGGAGATGCAGAAGCTCTCCGATGACCAGCTGAAGGCCAAGACCCCCGAGTTCCGTGAGCGCATCGCCGCTGGCGAAGCGCTGGACAAGGTGCTGCCGGAAGCCTTTGCGGTCTGCCGCGAAGCCTCCCTGCGCGTGCTCGGCATGCGCCACTACGACGTGCAGCTGATCGGCGGCATGGTCCTGCACCTGGGCAAGATCGCTGAAATGCGTACCGGTGAGGGCAAGACCCTGGTGGCAACGCTGCCGGTCTACCTCAACGCGCTGGAAGGCAAGGGCGTGCACGTGGTCACGGTCAATGACTACCTGGCCCGCCGCGACTCCGCGCAGATGGGCAAGCTGTACAACTGGCTGGGCATGAGCGTCGGCGTGGTCTACCCGGGCATGCCGCACAGCGACAAGCGCGAGGCCTACGGCAGCGACATCACCTACGGCACCAACAACGAATTCGGCTTCGACTACCTGCGTGACAACATGGCGCTGACCCGCGCCGACCGTTACCAGCGCGGCCTGCATTACGCCATCGTCGACGAAGTCGACTCCATCCTGATCGATGAGGCGCGTACCCCGCTGATCATCTCCGGTCCGGCTGACGATTCCCCCGAGCTGTACATCCGCGTCAACCGCGTGGTGCCGGGCCTGATCAAGCAGGAAACCGAAGAAGGCGAGGGCGACTACTGGGTCGACGAGAAGGGCAAGCAGGTCTTCCTGTCCGAAGCCGGCATGGAGCACGCCGAGGAGTTGTTGCGCGAAGCCGGCATCATCGGTGCGGACAACGACAACGGCCTGTACGCCGCGCAGAACCTGACCGTCGTCCACCACCTCAATGCCGCCCTGCGCGCGCACGCCATCTACCAGCGTGACGTGGACTACATCGTGCGTGACGGCGAAGTCGTCATCGTCGATGAATTCACCGGCCGTACCCTGGCCGGTCGTCGTTGGTCCGACGGCCTGCACCAGGCAGTGGAAGCGAAGGAAGGCGTGCCGGTACAGCGTGAGAACCAGACGCTGGCCAGCATCACCTTCCAGAACCTGTTCCGCATGTACAAGAAGCTGTCCGGCATGACCGGTACGGCCGATACCGAAGCGTTCGAATTCCAGAGCATCTACGGCCTGGAAGTGCTGGTCATCCCGACCAACAAGCCGACCGTGCGCAAGGACTACCCGGATCAGGTGTTCCTCAACCGCAAGGGCAAGTTCAACGCGGTGCTGGCGGACATTGAAGAATGCGCCAAGCGCGGCCAGCCGGTGCTGGTGGGTACCACCTCGATCGAAACCTCGGAAATGCTGTCCGAGCACCTGCGCAAGGCTGGCGTGAAGCACGAAGTGCTCAACGCCAAGCAGCATGACCGCGAAGCGACCATCGTCGCCAACGCTGGTCGTCCGGGCTCGGTCACCATCGCCACCAACATGGCCGGCCGTGGTACCGACATCGTGCTCGGCGGCTCGCTGGAGACCGAACTGCACGAGCTGGGTGAAGACATCAGCGACGAGCAGAAGGCGGCAGTGAAGGCTGCATGGCAGGAGCGTCACGAAGCGGTCAAGGCTGCTGGCGGCCTGCACATCGTCGGCACCGAGCGCCACGAATCGCGTCGTATCGACAACCAGCTGCGCGGCCGTTCTGGCCGTCAGGGTGACCCGGGTTCGTCCCGTTTCTACCTGTCGCTGGAAGACAACCTGATGCGCATCTTCGCCTCTGACTGGGTGCAGAAGGCGATGCGCATGATGGGCATGAAGGAAGACGACGTCATCGAAGACCGCATGGTCAGCCGTCAGATCGAGAAGGCGCAGCGCAAGGTTGAAGCGCACAACTTCGACATCCGCAAGAACCTGCTCGACTTCGACGACGTCAACAACGATCAGCGCAAGGTGATCTACGGCCAGCGCGATGAGCTGCTGGACGCCGAGTCGGTCAAGGAGAACATCGACGGCATCCGTGGCGACGTGATCTATGACCTGGTCTCCCGTTTCGTGCCGCCGAACTCGGTGGACGAGCAATGGGACCTGCAGGGCCTGCAGGCCACGCTGGAAGGCGAGTTCGGCGTGGAGATGGACGTGGTTGGCCTGGTCAAGGCGCACGAGGAACTGGATGCCGAGGCGATCGTGCAGAAGGTCATCGACCGCGTCGACGAGCACTTCGCGCAGAAGGAAGCGGCGGTTGGCGCCGAGACCATGCGGGCACTGGAAAAGCACGTGATGCTGACCGTACTCGACCAGAGCTGGAAGGAGCATCTGGCACGCATGGATTACCTGCGTCAGGGTATCTACCTGCGCGGTTACGCGCAGAAGCAGCCCAAGCAGGAATACAAGAAGGAAGCCTTCGAGCTGTTCTCGCAGATGCTGGAGGACGTCAAGCGCGAAGTGATCACCATGCTGTCGCGCGTGCGCGTGCGCAGCGAGGAAGAAGTGATGGCGATGGAGCAGCTGGAGCGTCAGCAGGCCGAGGCACGCCTGCAGATGTCGCAGTTCCAGCATCAGGACAACGGTGGCTACAGTGCCGACGAGGAAGCAGCGGAAGTGATCGACGAGGCCAACGCGCCCAAGGTCGGCCGCAACGACCCCTGTCCGTGCGGAAGTGGCAAGAAGTACAAGCACTGCCACGGCCAACTGAACTGACCAAGAGCCCCGCCTAGTGCGGGGCTTTTTTTGAGCACCGCCCCTGTAGTGGGGGGGGCGGCGGGCGGGCCGGGGGGGACCGGGCGGGCGCCCCCCCCCGGCCCGCCAGGGAGCCAACCCCCGGGGGGGGTGTGGGGGGGGTATAGCGCGTCTTGCCCGTGGGTGTGTTGGGTGGGCCACTACAGTCGGCTTGTTTTTTGTGGGCGCGGCGCGAGCCGCGAAGCCGATGACCTGTCCGATGCATCGCCGGCAAGGCCCCTGCCGAGCATGGCTCGGCACTACAGGCTGGCAGGTTTTTGTGGGAGCGGCGTCAGCCGCGAAGCCGATGGGCTGTCCGATGCATCGCTGGTAAGGCCCCTGCCGAGCATGGCTCGGCACTACAGGGGCTCAGCGAACGATTGCACCAACAGCCCTGTTTTCGGCATGCTCAGTCCATGACACCCCCTTCACGCTCGATCCACGTCGTGGCCGCCGTCATCACTGACGCGCGTGGCCGCATCCTGCTCAACCGGCGCACCGGCGATAGCGACATGGCTGGCCTCTGGGAGTTCCCCGGTGGCAAGCGCGAGCCCGGCGAGACTTCGGAGCAGGCGCTGGTACGTGAACTGCGCGAGGAGCTGGGTATCGAGGCCGAGATCGGCGAGTGGGTGATGGACGTGCCGCAGATCTACCCGGACAAGCGCCTGCGCCTGGAAGTGCGCCGCGTGCGCCATTGGAAAGGCACTGCGCGTGGCCGTGAAGGCCAGGCCATCACCTGGGTCGCCCCGGACAAGCTGGCGCGCTATTCGATGCCGCCGGCCGACCTGCCGGTGGTGGCGGCGCTGCGCCAGCCCTGCCACTACCTCGTCACACCCGAGCCGACCGAGGGCGAGGAACTCTGGCTGGCGTCGATCGAGGCCGCCATCGCCGCTGGCATCCGCCGCATCCAGCTGCGCACCCCGATGGCAGCGCAGCGCCAGGCCTTGGCCCGAACCGTGGTGGAGCGCTTTGGCAAGCAGGTGGAAGTACTGATCAACCGCGATATCGAGCTGGCCAGTGAGCTGGGTGTTGGCGTGCACCTGGGCAGCGAGCAGCTAGTGCAACTGCAGGCACGGCCTCTGCCCGAAGCATTACTGGTGGCCGCGTCCTGCCACGATCTTGCGCAGCTGCAGGCGGCACAGCGGCTGGGCTGCGACTTTGCGGTGCTGGGGCCGGTGCAGGCCACGGCCAGCCATCCGGATGCTGCCAGCCTGGGCTGGGATGCTTTCGTCGAACTGCGTGAGCGGGTCTCGCTGCCGATCTATGCGATTGGCGGTATGGGTGCTGGCGATGTCGAAACCGCACGCCGTCATGGTGCCTTGGGTGTGGCCGCGATTCGCGCTTTGTGGCCGCAGATCTGAGCAGCTGACGGTATCGCGTCGCGCTTAGAGGGTGATCCAGAAGCAGTTGTATTGGCGGCGCAGGTGCAGAATGGTCCGTGTTGGCGTGGCGCTGCGCGGCAGGGTCTGCTCCAGGCGCAAGGCGATTGGACGACGTGGGCCGCTGCCGGCATTGCTGATTGCCTGCACATCCGGATAGCCACTGCTGCCGGCCGTCTGCGCAGGATCGACCGGCGTGCCGTCGGTATAGGTGAATGGCTCGGGCGGCGCGGGCACATAGGCCGGTTCTTCGGGGAATACCGGCGCGATGTCGATCAGCGGTCGCTGCACGATCTCATCCAGCCTGTCCATGACCCGGGTTGCGGCGGCGCTGGAAAGCCCATTCCAAAGATAGATGCCCGACAGGCGATTTGGATCGCGCGCATCGGCAGCCGATTGGATCTGCGCAACCAGTTCACTGAGCCGACGCGCGCAGCTGTCGCGATACAGGCCACTGCCGCCAGCCGCACGCGTGCCCGGCAGGAGTCGCGCGCGGGCACCCATTACTTCGCAGGGTTTGTCGCCATAGACGGTCTGGCCCTGCGCATTGGTGCAGCGATTGATCTTCTGCGCGCGCGCATTGAATGCCGCCAAGGCGGAGCAGGTGAGCAACAGGAGTAACAGCAGGCGCATCGGCCAAGGGTAGCGGTTGGCCCTGCGCGCAGGAAGTGATGAACGCTCAGCTTTTGCCGATGCGCTCCAATACAGCATTGGTCGGCTTGGCCAGGTTGAGCGTGTAGAAATGCAGCGACGGCGCGCCGCCGGCAATCAAGCGCTCGCATAGCCCGGCAACCACGTCGGCGCCGAAGCTGCGTACCGATTCGGCATCATCGCCATAGGCCTGCATGCGCTTGCTGACCCAGCGTGGGATCTCTGCGCCGCATTGCTCGGAGAAGCGACGCAGTTGGCTGAAGTTGGAGATCGGCATGACGCCGGGAATGATCGGCACCTCCACGCCCAGCTTGCGTGCTGCATCGACGAAGTGGAAATAGGCGTCGGCGTTGTAGAAATACTGGGTGATGGCGGCATCGGCGCCGGCATCGATCTTGGTCTTGAAGTGGCGCAGATCGGTCAATGCGTCGCTGGCCTGGGGATGGGTTTCCGGATAGGCGCCTACTTCGATGCGGAAGGCATCGCCGTGTTCGGCACGGATGAAGGCAATCAGCTCGGAGGCGTAGCGCAGGTCGCCAGGGAAGCCCATGCCCGAGGGCAGGTCGCCGCGCAGGGCGACGATGCGCTTCACCCCGATGGCGCGGTACAGCTTGAGCAGCTCGCGGATTTCCTCGCGGGTGCCGCCGACGCAGGACAGATGGGGGGCTGCCTGCAGGCCGTGGTGCTGGTTGAGATGACGCACGGTCTCGGAGGTGTAGCTCAGGGTAGAGCCACCGGCACCGAAGGTACACGACACGTATTCCGGCGCGTGGGCCTTGAGCCTGGCGGCGGTGCGGTCCAGCTGGGCGCGCTGGTCGTCGGTCTTGGGCGGGTAGAACTCAAAGCTGAGCGCGGTCATTGGAAGCGGCCGGGTCTGACGGGATGTTGGTGATTATATCTCTCTATCAAGATGGATGTTCAATGGTTTCAGCCGAGACCGCAGCCGGGCGGAGCAAACTCAGTGGGCCTGGCGGGCCGGGCGCTGTGGCAGCAGGGCGATGCAGGCGACGATGGCAAGCAGCAGAACGACCGTGGCGGTATACCGGCTCAAGGCCAGGCCGCCGTGATCCAGGGGCTTGTCGAGGAAGTCGCCGACCACTGCGCCCAGCGGGCGAGTCAGGATGAAGGCCGACCAGAACAGGGCGGTGCGGGAGATACGGCTGTAGAAGTACAACAGCGCCACCAACGCCAGCAGTCCACCAAACAAGGCGATGCCACCGGTATAGCCCAAGCCTTGGGTATCTGCTGCCCAGTCGCCCAGGGCGGTGCCCAGGGTCTGCGAGAAAGTGATGGTCAGCCAATAGAACAGCTCGCTGCGCGGCGAATTGATCTGGGTAACCGAGATGCTGCCGGTGCAGCGTTGCCAGACGAACAGCGTGCTCAACAGCAAGGCGAGCAGCAGCGTGGTGCCGCCGGTATAGCCAATGCCCAGCGACCGGTCGACGTAGTCGGCCAGGGTGGTGCCGACCGTGGTGCTGGCGATGATGGCGAACCAGTAAACCCAGGGCCGGAAGTTTGGCGAGCGGATCTGCGCGAATACCGCAACTGCGAACACGGTGGCAAACAGGGCCGTACCGATCAGGTAGCCGAGGTTCATCGACATGGTGACGGCATCACCGCCGACTTCGCCCAAGGTGGTGGCGAGGATCTTGATGATCCAGAAACCGAGGGTGATGGCGGGAACTTTGCTGAGTGAATTGTTGAGTGAATCGGTCGGCGACATGGCAGCTATCTACGCGGGAGTGCTGCCACTGTCGGTGGGCTGTTGTCGGAGTTGCGTCGTAGATATGTATGGGCTGGGGTGGGCGTTAATTGCGATGTGCGGCTGCTGGCAGCCAATGAAGGCTGCAGCTCTGCTCCCTCCCTTTGCCGCAGGCAAGGGGAGGGCTGGGGAGGGGGGCTTTGCTTCTTTGCATTTGAGCTTGTGCACTGCGCGAGGGAGCGGAAGCAGAAGCCGTAAATCAAATGCGCTTGAACGTTGAGTTCACCGCAAAAGGCACCCCTCCCCAACCCTCCCCTACGCCTTCGGCGCAAGGGAGGGGGCGGAGCTTTGCCGCTTTCGGCATGTCAATGAACCGTGGCAATCCGTTGGTTATGCCGGTTCTGGCAGTAACGCCCAGCCAGCAAAAACCACGCTCGGCTTAACGTTCGGTTTGCGATGATCCGACGCCAGCGCCACTTCGGCGTCGCCACAACCGGAAAGCCAGCATGAGCGACTCCAGCGCCATCCGCCGCGACGTCGGCCCCATCGCCCTGATGCTTACCGGCCTGGGCTCGATCATCGGCTCTGGTTGGCTGTTTGGCGCCTGGCGCGCGGCCGGCCTGGCTGGGCCCGGCGCGATCTGGGCGTGGGTGCTGGGCGCAGCCATCATCCTCACCATCGCGCTGACGTACGCGGAGCTGGGCGCGATGTTCCCCGAATCCGGTGGCATGGTGCGTTACAGCCATTACTCGCATGGTTCGTTGGTTGGCTTCATTGCGGCCTGGGCCAACTGGATCGCCATTGTCTCGGTCATCCCGGTCGAGGCCGAAGCCTCGGTGCAGTACATGGCGTCGTGGCCGTGGCAGTGGGCGCAGGATATGTATGTGCAGCAGCCGGGTGGAATGGGCGAGCTCAGCCATGCCGGCCTGCTGATCGCAGCGGTATTGGTGGTCGTCTATTTCCTGATCAACTTCTGGAGCGTGAAACTGTTCGCGCACTCCAACAGCGCCATCACCATCTTCAAACTTATCGTGCCGACGCTGACCGGCGTGGCCTTGATAGCAAGTGGCTTTCATAGCGAAAACTTTTCAGTTGGATTGAAAGGACCCGGCACGCCGATCCTGGATTTCTCCGCCATCCTTACAGCCATCGCAACAGCTGGCATTGTTTTCAGCTTCAACGGTTTCCAGAGCCCGGTGAATCTGGCCGGTGAGGCACGCAATCCCGGTCGCAGCATTCCGTTCGCGGTAGTCGGCTCGATCCTGTTGGCGGCAGTGATCTATGTACTGCTGCAGGTGGCCTACATCGGCGCGGTACCGAGCCAGATGCTGGCTGAGCACGGTTGGCATGGCATCGACTTCCGTTCGCCCTTCGCCCAGTTGGCTTTGATTCTCAACCTGCACTGGCTGGCGATGCTGTTGTACGTGGATGCCTTCGTCAGCCCCAGCGGCACCGGCATGACGTACACCGCCACCACTGCGCGCATGATCTACGGCATGCAGCAGAACGGTACCGCGCCCAAGGTGCTGGGCAACATCCACCCACGCTGGGGCGTGCCGCGTCCGGCGATGTGGTTGAACCTGGCGGTGTCGTTCCTGTTCCTGTTCTTCTTCCGAGGCTGGGGCACGCTGGCGGCGGTGATCTCGGTGGCCACCGTCATTTCGTACATGACCGGGCCGATCAGCGTGATGTCACTGCGCCGCACCGCGCCCAACCTGCATCGTCCGTTGCGGGTGATCGCGCTGCCAATACTGGCGGGTGTGGCGTTCGTGATGGCCACCGAGCTGCTGTACTGGGCACGCTGGCCGTTGACCGGTGAAATCATCCTGCTGATGGTTGTCGCCCTGCCTGTCTATATCTACTACCAGCGCAAGATTGGTTGGCATGATTTCTCCCGGCAGCTGAAAGGCGCGCTATGGCTGATCTGCTATCTGCCGCTGCTGGCATTGGTGTCGTGGGCGGGCAGCACGGCTTTCGGCGGTGCTGGCTACCTCAGCTATGGCTGGGACCTGCTGCTGGTGGCGGCGATTGGCGTCGTGTTCTATCTATGGGGCGTCAACTCCGGCTGGCGCACGCCATCGATGGATGTGGCCGAACAAGAGGCGCAAGCGCAGGTCTGAGATTGACCGCGGCCGCCCTCAGCAGGCAGGGGGCGGCCGGGCGTAACGGTTCCGGTCTTCGCACTGATCGCCGACAATGTCGCCCTCCTTTGTTGGAAGCGATGATGTCCATCTACCTGACGCCGTTTGCACGTACTCGTTTGTTCCCGCGCACGCCGCGCGCCAATACCATCCAGGACTGCAGTGCCGAGGAATTCGAGCAGCACTTGAACACGCATGCTGCCGACAAGGTGCTCGATGGCTATGCACCGTTCTGCAAACTGCATGTCTACAGGAACTGGACCAGCACCCGCTGCCTGACCGTTCCGGTCACCGAGCAGAACCGGCATCTGCTGCGTTCGGGTTACGAGGCCCGCAGCCGCGAGGAGCTGCCAGTGCTGGTGCGCTGGTTTGAAGGTGTCGAGCCGGCGGTAGCCGACTACCTGGTGGTCATCCTCTACAGCCGCGAACAATTGGAGAAGGAAGGCTCGCCGATCGAGGCTGACTGGGGCGTTGTCGGTTGCCTGTATACCGCCACGGCTGAAGAAATCCCGATGGCGCCCATCACCATGATGCGCAACGCGCTGGGTGTTGAGGAAGGTGGCTCCGGTGTGCCGATTGATCGTGCAGCTTATGCGCGAGCCGTGGAGTTCTGGGGTGCCAATGCAAACTGGCGCTGATCCGGTGCCGCTCGGCACGAAGCTGAGCGGCAGGTTCGCAATCAGTCGCTGGCATCTAGTGCTGGCGCTGCTGGTGTTTGGCGTCGAGGTGATCATCGCTACATGCCTGCCGCATGTGTCGTGGGTACGCGCCTATCTGGGCGATGTGTTGGTGGTGATCCTGCTCTACGCCATGATCCGCAGTGTGTTGCGTATCAATGATTGCCTGGTTCTGCTGATGGTGTTCGTGTCCGCCTGCGGCATCGAGTTCGCTCAGTACTTCCATGTCGCAGAGCGTCTTGGTTACGCGCGTGGTGATGTGATGTACACGATCATCGGCAATACATTCTCGTGGGGCGACATCGTCTGCTACGCAGTGGGTTGCATGGCAACTGGCCTCATCGTGCTGCTATCACGCGCGTTTCGCCGTGTTCATCGTTGAAGCGTAATGTGCTGCGTGCCTGCACGGAACTGCTGCAGACGCGTCTTTAACAAGCCTTAACAGCTGTTCGCGTAAAATGCGCCGGCTCAGCATCATTCAGCGATTACGCACAGGCACCCTGCCTGTTGATGCTTGGACAGCCGGCACTACGCCTTACCGGGATGATCCCGGTTTTTTCTGTCCCTGACCGTCCCCGTGGCCTTGCCGTGGGGCATTCCTTCGTGCGCATTACGGCCTGCGCGAACTCATGCAAGCCAAGGCCAAGCACGCAATCAACTCAGTAACGGGAGGACTGGTCCTGTCATGTCTACAGGTGAATCCACTATCCGCAATGAGCCGCTGCAAATCGAAGACATCACCGTCATCGATAAGGCAAAAGTAAAAAAAGCAGTCACCGCCGCCGCGTTGGGCAACGCGATGGAGTGGTTCGACTTTGGTGTGTACGGCTTTGTCGCCTATGCCTTGGGCAAGGTGTTTTTCCCGGAAGCGTCGCCCAGCGTGCAGACCATCGCTGCGCTCGCAACGTTCTCGGTGCCGTTCCTGGTGCGCCCGCTGGGCGGCGTGTTCTTTGGGGTCATGGGGGACAAATTCGGCCGGCAGAAAGTGCTGTCGGCAACCATCATCCTGATGGCGATCAGCACCTTCTGTATTGGCTTGATTCCATCGTATGAGAGCATCGGCATACTCGCGCCTATCCTGTTGCTGCTGTGCAAGTTGGCGCAGGGCTTCTCGGTTGGTGGTGAGTACACCGGTGCCGCGGTGTTCGTGGCCGAGTTTGCGCCGGACAGGCGCCGCGGCTTCCTCAGCAGCTGGCTGGACTTCGGCTCGATCATTGGTTTTGTCTCCGGTGCCGGCGTGGTGGTATTGCTGAGCAGCATCGTTGGCGAAGCACAGTTCCTTGAATGGGGCTGGCGTATTCCCTTCTTCCTCGCCGCGCCGCTGGGCTTGATTGGCCTGTATCTGCGTCATGCGGCTGAGGAAACGCCAGCCTTCACCGAGCAGCTGGAGCGCATGGAGAAGGAAGACCAGGATGCCGTCGGCAGCGCGCCGCGTATCTCTTTCAGGGAGATCGTGACCAAGTATTGGCGTTCGCTGCTGGTCTGCGTCGGCATCGTGCTGGTGACCAACGTCACCTACTACATGTTGCTGACGTACATGCCCACCTACCTGTCGCACAACCTGCATTACTCCGAAGACCACGGTGTGCTGATCATCATCGTGGTGATGGTGGGCATGCTGTTCGTGCAGCCGTTTGTGGGCATGGCCAGTGATCGTATTGGCCGCCGGCCGTTCATCGCCGCGGGCAGTCTTGGCCTGCTGGTTGCAGCGATTCCCGCCTTCCATCTGATCACCAGTAGCAATACCGGTTGGATATTTGTCGGCCTGTTGTTGCTGGCGGTTTTGTTGAACTGCCTGATCGGTGTGATGGCCTCAACCTTGCCGGCGATGTTCCCAACACGCGTGCGCTACAGCGCGCTGGCCAGTGCGTTCAATATCTCGGTGATCATCGCCGGTGTAACGCCGACGCTTGCGGCCTGGCTGGTGGAGACCACCGGTGACCTGATGATGCCGGCGTACTACCTGATGGTGGTAGCGCTGATTGGTCTGGTAACCGCGTATTTCATGCACGAGACGGCCAACAAGCCGATGCGTGGCGATACGCCGAATGCAGGCAGCCGCCGCGAAGCGCGTGAGCTGCTGCAGGAACAGTACGACCATATCGAGGCCAGCGTTGATGGCCTGGACGTGGAGATCAACGACATGCAGGACAAGCTCGCCGATCTTGAGCGGCGCAAGCAGGCCTTGATCGATCGTCATCCAGACCTGGTCTGATCCGCTTCGCTCCCTCCCTTGCACCGAAGGTGCAGGGGAGGGTCGGGGAGGGGTGCTCCTGGCAAAAATCCGAACACCCAAGCTTTCCCGGCTAGCAGCCGTAGCCCGGGTAAGGGCAGTGCCCCCGGGGCTGTTGGCAGTCAGTCTGATAGATCAGTAGATCCAACTCCCCGGATGCGCAGCGCTTACGGTAGTGCTACCGACTATCAACCGCGCTGATCCGCCGTGTCGATGCGAATCAAGGGATCACACATTGCAGCGAAAGCGTAGCGCATTGAGCTGCGGGAAGCGCGCAATGATGGCGATGGCATCTTTCCAGTGCGTTTCAAAAGCCTCGTCTGGCACCGGCAGAAATGCAGGATCCACGCCGTCGAAGCGGAACTCAATTCCCCGGTCAGGCACCAGCTGACGGGTGATTGCAGTCGGCGTGCGGCCGTTGCGTAGGTGCCAGACAAGTTCTTCAATCACGGTATTCCAGGCATCCACTTCAAGATCATCAATCCACTGCATGTGGCGGGTCCTTGGCTCGGTGGTAGTGCAGGGCAACGCGGGTGGGTGAAGTGCTGGGTACGACTGAATCCAGATAGTGCGTACCGATCATCGCTCAAAAGGGCTGGCATTGCGTTATCTGCGCTGTGGCACTGTCCAAATTGCCGGCCTGGTAGCGAGTCCGGTGCAGGTTCTGACATTCAAGATGAATCTCAAAAATCGAAGTCTGCAGGGCAAGAGAATACGAATTTTCAATCAGTTATATACGGCTGCAAAGCAGGTAGTAACCCTTGAAATAGAACAGATTTCCCGCCTGCGAGGTGACAGTTGCTGCGTCAACGATTTCGGCTCTCATCCGTATACGAAAATCCAGTGCCGTGAAAACCGGTTACGACGACTTCTGGTAAATTCCGCGAAAGGAATCCGATTGGTGTCTGCAGATTGCAGACGGTCATCACATCTGGAATAGGCATGGATAAGCTGAATAACCTTCTGGCACAAGTCGCTGTGCTGGGCAATGCGCAGCGTCAGTACCAATTGCAGTGCGCTGAGATTGGCGGCAACGTTGTCGAGCGCTGGTGGGGGCGGGACGCGTTGTCCGCACATGCATCGACCGAGGTGGATGTACTTTCCACTGATCAATACATCGACCTGGATGCACTGCTCGCCAAGCAGGCAGCTTTGCTGATCCGCACTGCGGATGGTGGCGAACAGCGACGCAGCGGTTTGATTGCATCGGCGCAGCGCATGGGCAGCGATGGTGGGCTGGTTCGCTACCGTCTGTCACTGCAATCCTGGACCTGGTGGTTGCAGCACGCACGCCATAGCCGGGTTTTCCAGGACAAGAACGCGCGCCAGATTGTGGATGCCGCTCTGCAGGACTATCCGGACCTGGCCAGTTGGCGCTGGGCCGAAGGCTGCGATGAATTCATAGGTGCGCGCGTACGCAGCTATTGCGTGCAGTACCGCGAGAGCGACCTGGATTTCCTGCAGCGGCTGCTGGCCGAGGAAGGATTGGGGTGGAGGCTGTACTCGGATGAGCAGGCAGCCTGCGGCAACGGTGTGGAAATTTTTGCCGACAGCCAGACGTTGCCGGAGGATGCGGCCAGCGCAAAGGTTGGTGTGCGCTTCCATCGCAGCGATGCCACCGAGTCCAGCGACAGCATCCAGATGCTGGGCCGGCAACGTGCACTGGGCAGTAACCGCATCAGCCTGCTCAGCGATGACTATCGCTCCGTGCGCGGCATCAGCGCTCAGCTACCAGTGGATGGCGGTGGTGAGCAATCGCAGCGCGAGAGCTACGACCCGGTTGGCGCCTATGCTTTCAGCAACGCTGCTACGGCAGCTTGGTACGCCAAGCTACAGGCACAGGCGCACGAGGTGCACGGTCGTACTTGGCTCGGCCAAGGTACGGTGCGCGGTTTCCAATCAGGCACATGGTTGCAGGTGTCGCAGGCCCCGTTCTCCGCAGCACCAGAATTACTGCTGACCGAGGTGGATCACGCCGGCATCAACAACCTGCCCACCGATGTTCGGCAAGCGATGGATGAAGCGCTGGGCAAGGCACCTATCGACGCAGCAGACACCGCGCTATGGCAACAAGCCGAGAAGGTGGGCTACGCCAATCGTTTCAAGGCCACCGAGCACGCCATGCCGTGGCGGCCTGCGTTGACGGATGGCACTGGCCAGCGCTTGAACCCGCGACCGACCGCGCCGGGCTACCAGACCGCGCGCGTGGTCGCCTCGCACGGCGGTAAGGGCCAGGACGTTCATGCCGACAGCATGGGCCGTATCCGCGTCTGCTTCCATTTCCAGAATGGCGAAGCCGACACCACCTGGTTGCGGGTTGCGCAGCGTTACGCCGGCCCCGGCGTGGGCGCACAGTTCCTGCCGCGCATAGGCCAGGAAGTGCTGGTCGGCTTCCTCGATGGCGATATCGATCGCCCCATCGTCCTGGGCGCGCTTTACAACGGCCGCGGCGAAGCCGGCATCGCACCAACACCGGCTGGCGCCAGCGCCAGTGAAGACCGCAGCGCCTACGCACAGGCCCGCGATGGCGCGACCAGCGCACAAGGCAACCTGAGTGGCGGCCACGCCCCGGCTTGGCACGCAGCGGGCGCTGGCGAGGACGCCCATCGCAACCCCGGTGCTGTCTGGGGCATCCGTTCACGCGAATGGGAGGGAGGCGAAGGCAGCAATCACCTGCTGTTCGATGACAGCGACCAACAGCTGCGCGTGCAGCTGGCCAGTAGCCAACAGACCTCGCAGCTGAGCCTCGGTCACCTGCGTCACCAAGCCGACAACTTCCTCGGCAGCCTGCGCGGCACCGGCTTTGAACTACGCAGCGACGCCTGGGGCGCAGTACGCGCCACTTCCGGTGCCTGGTTCAGTGCCTATGCGCATCGCAACAGCAGCCCAGCTGGCGAGGTAGTGCAACCAGCCGCCTTGCTCAACCAGCTGCAAAGCCTGAGCGCCCGCTTCAGCCAGGCCGCACACACCCACCTGACCAGCACGTTGGTGATGAAGGAGGGCGCACGCAGCAAGGACAGCTCCAGCATCGTGCCGGATCAGGCACCACTGGCTGCAATGCTGGCAAGCGCAAAAACAACCGTCACAGGCAACGTATTCGACAGCGCGAGTGGTGAAGCCGCCCAGCGCCAGCCAACCGCAGGCAACGGACGCGTCCCGCACAGCGGCGACCCGCTGCTGGGCTTTGCCGCACCCGCAGGCATCGTCCATGTAGCAGGGCAAGCCCTGCACTGGTCAGTAGGCGAAGGCCTGTTGCTGGCCAGCGGCGGCGACAGCGACACCGCAGCGATGGGCAATGCGCGCCTGCATGCAGGGCAAGCCATCGGCATGTTGGCCTGTGCGGTTGAGGGAGGCGCTGACGGCGGAAATGCTTTGAGCGTAGTGGCCGGCACCGGTGAGTTGAATGTGCAGGGACAGAACGACGAAGTACGCATGCAATCGCGGCAGGCGCTACGCGTAGCCAGCGCGCAGGGCGTGATGGAGCTCGCTGCAGGTAAGACGATTCATATCGCTACTGCTGGTGGTGCCAGCGTGACCATCGAAGGCGGGAACATAACGTTCAACTGCCCGGGCACGATCAAGGTGCATGCGAGCAAGAAGTCGTTTGTGGGGCCTACATTTCTCTCCAAAGAGATGAACGAGTGGCCTCAATCGTCGTTCAATGAGAGTTTTTATGCAGAGTTTCAGGATGGGACTGTCGCCGCAGACTATCGTTATGAAATTTTGCGCGCTGATGGTGGGATTATACGAGGCGTGACGGATGCGCTAGGCCGTGTCCCTTTGCAGCGCGGAGTTGGTCTTGAGTCGATGGAAATTAAATTACTGGGGCCAGACAGGAAGGACGGTGAAGCATGACTGCTCCGGTGGATCCGAAGCGCGAAGCGCACGGGAAAACAAATAGGGATGGAGAAACCACCTTTGGGTGGAATTTGACATCAACAGCGCTACAGGATGCGGTAAGGCTGGTTGTTCCACAAAGAAGTGTTCTGCCAGTAATTTTTGTCCCTGGAATTATGGGGTCAAATTTGAAGGAAAGAATAAATGGGGGGCAAGGGAGACCTGTTTGGAGGCTGGACAAGGGCCTCGGAGAAAAGCCGATATCAGTTGTTACCCAATGGATGAGGAAATCTGCCGGAATACGTCAAAGTGTCCTGCATCCGCAGCGTGTCGAAGTGGATCGCGGGGGCGCGATTCCAAGAAGACTAGCTGGCGATATAGGAAGTTTCGAACAGTACAGGGAGCGTGGCTGGGGGGAGGTTGGTCAGGCTAGCTATGAAGAATTTCTGGTATGGCTGGAAGACAAGCTGAACAGAGAGCAGGCGATGACGGCGGCGGTCTATTGGAGAGATTTCAAGATTCCCGGTGCGATCGAGGTAGCCCCAACCGCGCCTATTCAGACGGGATATAACGCGCCTCAATTGCCAAGTGGAGTTGCGATGGAAATGCCCAACTTGCCCCGTGGTGCAGAGAAGGGGGTGGTGGTCCCGATAACAACTGATGATCTTCTGCGGCGCTCAAAATTCAGGATGCCCGTTTATGCGTTTGGCTACAATTGGCTCGAAACTAATGAAATGGCTGCCAGGGAATTACGACGGCGAATCGATAGCGTAATTGCTGAAAACAACGCTGGTGGCGCAGTTTGCAAGCAGGTTGTGCTAATTACGCATTCGATGGGTGGTTTGGTGGCGCGTGCGTGTCAGAGCCTCCCTGGAATGGAAAGAAAGGTCGCAGGAATTGTTCACGGAGTCATGCCTGCGTTAGGAGCGGCGGTAGCTTATCGGCGCTGTAAAGTTGGGATGAGGGATGAAGACGTTGGGGCCGGTTTTGCGATCGGAAACGACGGAAAGAAAGTTACCGCGGTTTTTTCGCAGGCGCCTGGGGCACTGCAGCTATTGCCGAATTCGAGCTACAGGCGTCAATGGCTGAGCGTGGAAGAGGCGGGCGGGAAAGCGTTGAATGTTCAACCTGTAAATAATCCTTACGATGATATCTATCTTCGCCGCGATCGGTGGTGGGGATTGGTTCGAGAGGAATGGCTTCGTCCTGAGGGAGGGGTTCCGCTTAGTTGGGAGCAATACGCTACAAATATTGGGGCGGCGAAGTCATTCCATCAGCGGCTGATTAATTCCTGCCATAGGAACACTTACGTTTATTATGGTGGTGGTTCTGATAAACCAAGTTTCGAAGCTGTGAAATGGGTGGTTAGAGATGATACCAATGCATACTTGGATCCAAGCAAGGATCGTCCGAATACGGCAGTAGTTGGGCGCCTTGGTTTTGGCGACGTGTCTGACCAAGGTGTCGGCCCTATTTACATAAGAGAGGTGTTGACTGCTGAGCAGCGCCAGGGGGCGTATCCGCGACAACCGTTGAGTTATTGGAAAATTGAATGTGCAATGCAGGATGGGGCGGGCGATGGTACGGTTCCGCTTTCCTCTGGCCGGGCTCCAATGGAGTTGGGAGCAGATTGCGTTCGTCAGCAGTTTAGATTGAGCGGATTCGCGCATGAAGAATCTTACCGTAATCGCGATGCGCAATACGTAACTCTATATGCACTTATGAAGATAGCTGGAGAGGCGGAGGTGCTCTAGGTGAAAGTATCAGTCATCGCGCTTTCGATGTTGTTATTGGTTTCCACTTTATCTGGATGTGGCGAGCCTAGCGCCAAGGAGAAAGAAGTGATAGACGAGTTTACTCGGGATATGAGGGAAGACTGTCTCGGGCGGATGGTTGTAGCTGTTCCTCGCCGGTTTCAGTGGTCCCCATTTGCGATGGTTACACTTTACTACGGGAAGGATAGTGATTTTCGAACGGTAGAAGTTTCGGTTGTTGATCAGAATGTTGATCTGGATTTGTTTGATTATCGTGTAGGCGAGCGAGTTGGTTCAATAAAGTCCGAGATTAGCTTGGAGTCTGGTGCGTCGATTTTTAGGGGTGAGAGCAAAGTCAGAGAGGGCGTTCGATTAGTTGAGCGATATCAAAGTATAGAAACCACTCGTGCAGTTACCTATGAGGCACACGTTTTGATCGGCGGCGTCCAAGTGTTCATAAAGGGAGACTCCTATCCGGGCGATGGTGACGCAGTATCGAGTCGCGTGGAGAAATTGGTGGATCAGATAGAAGTGACGAAAGCAGGCGGCGGTGCTAAAGAAGATGCTTTTTGCCTCGGACCGCTACTGATTAGTTCGACCCAAGATTACGAAGTGGCAAACTTTCAGACGTCGCATGGGCGAGGGCAAGAAGGGTTGTTATTTGAGTTCTATACCAGCAGCATGGAGAAGTCGGGGTCGGGCGAGACCTTGGTAAGTCGAGTCGAAGAGGCATCTGAATTTTTGGGGCGAGGAATGACTGTTCTTCGAAAGGGGGCTGTCTCTGTCGCTGGCGAAGATGCGGAGCAAGCGCTTGTGCGAGTCGAGGAACTTGAAGGACGTCATTCTTTGTCCTTCGGGTTGTGGTCAATGCGAGCGTCCCCAAGCTTGTCCACGCCTTCTTTTGTACTATCGATGAGTACGGTGACTGAAATTTCGAGCGAAGACGTGAGCTTGGAGAATACTAACCCGATAGCATATGAAACTCCTCGCGGTCTGCCATCAGGTAAGCCCCCAGTCAAGTTTGATTCGAAGCTGACTGACAAGGAGGCTATGGGTTTGTGGGATGCAGTCGTTGCTACCATTCGCCCGCGATAATGATTTCCTCCCACCAGGGGGAAATTCTCGATCCGGAGACTGCTGATTCAGGTGGAAATTTTTTTAATTTTTTACCGCGAGCCGCAGCGCCCCGGTTGTTCGGACTATGTTGGATTGGACTGAGCTTCGAAGCCTTTGAAGAGAGAGGTGTCGAGCCAGTTGACCTGTTCACAGCTAGTTTGCTCAAGCTTGGAGTGTTGACGAAAGAAGAGGTACTGCAATTCCAGAGGCGCGCGGACAAGGTTGAAAAGAGCGTGCTGATCCGGAAGTTGCATGAGCCGTTGGACACTAATCGCAATGGGCACATCAGCAAGGCAGAGATGCTTGCAGCGAGCAGGCAGCCAATGTTGTTGCAAGCCCTGAGCCGTCTGATCGTGCGCTACGAAAGCGAGTGGGGTGGTGCCGATGACAAATGGAATGCGCTGGACCCGCTGATGCTGGACGGAACACCAGAGTGGCAGGCCGAAAAAATTCGGATAGGCCAGCTGCGCTGGTGGGCGGATGTTGCGGGTAAGGTAAATGGGTTTCCAACGAAGCCGGATGTCTACCATCTTCATCCGATTGGAATTCTGAGTAACTTCCATTCCCCCTTGAGAGTCCAAGAAAGCAACGATGATGGAGTTGTACACAAGAGCGGGGCAGACTGGCACTCGAAGTTCCCTGCCAGCAGGAGCATCGCTGATCTTGTGGAGCCATTTCAAAGTAATGTTCGTAGGTTTGTAGCGGCGCTCGAAGCGGGTGGGGTGAAGGTGACTATTTCGAACACGCTTCGTCCGCCGCAGCGATCATATTTGATGTACTACGCCAAAGAAATCTGCGACGGCTTGTCTCCAGATAAAGTTCCTCCGTTTGAGCCGCAGAACGGAGATGCACCAGTTAGGATTGATTGGCTACATTTGAATGAGCTCGGGCAGCCGGATATGGCGAAAGCGAAGGAGGCAGCGCGGCTAATGCATAGGCTATATAGAACTCAAGACGCCGTCGCAAAGCAATATAGGTCAAATCATAATCGTGGGGATGCCATTGATATGAGGTTCGATCCTGGCTGGGGTTTGGGGAAGACTGTTGTTGATGCAAGTGGTGCTAGTGTCTTGATAGGGGGGGAGCGTGGGATTATTAGTGTGGGTCACAGTTTCGGGGTAGTTCACTGGAACCATGCTGGCGAGAAAAGAAAAAAAGATGATCCGCATTGGTCAGCGACAGGGAACTAAAATGCGAAGAATTATGTATTTCCTTTTGCTGGCCGTAAGTTTTGGTTTGGTGCTTTCGTGCCGATCGCGAAATGACTCTCAACTGGGGGGGCGGGAAGCGCCCGGTGGCGGTACGTCAAGCGGTGGTGCGACTGAGGTTGAGCCAGTGGTTTTCTCGCCCGACCAAAAGATCGGCGGAGCGCAAGAACTTCAAGCGGGTAATGCGGGTCCGCTGATCGGTGGTTGGCGGTCGGTGGGGACCGAGTTGGATTATCGAAAGAACTATTTCTTCGGTATGCTGCCGTCGATTCCCGCGCAGGGTGAGCGCTTTGCGGCCTATGATTTGGTTGCAAATCGAGTTGTTTGCTGTGCCGTGGTCGAAGGTGGTGAATTGAGCGAAACCTATCTTGGTGAGAAACTTTACATTCCCGGGGCGTGGGTCAATGATCTAGTCAACAACTGGAATTTGGATGCGGCTCCTTATAGGCCTAGAGTTGTGGAACTCAAGTTAATAGATGCTCTTGGTAGCTATGACTTTCCCGTAGATAAGCGTCAAGTCGATGGAATATCCATGACGCGTGGTGGGGGGCTCGGCGGATTGCTGCTGCCAGAGAACAGTGAGGTTGTCGGGCTGGCTATGTTGCATATAGATGGCCATGTCTACACAGTAGACTGGAGCGGTCATTTGTTAGCTGACGACGATGGTGTTGTGCATACCTATGTGCTCAAATCGGACGATGGTGAAACGTTCAGCGTTGAGGTTCCATATGGAACAAATTGAGCTCCGACCCGTTATTGATTGAGTTAGCATGCGGCAGGTTGTATGTCTGGATTGGAAGGGTAACTTTTCTTGAGGTTGTGCCCAATAAATGTGCGCTGACCTAAAAAGCGTTTCGACTCGATTTTGCACGACCTTCATCTGCGGCGTATCAATCCGAAAATGCCGAATCACTAGCGCCTGTTGGGCAAGCCGACACCACAGTCAACGCAGTCAGAGACCTCCCTTTCGCATAGCGAAGGGGAGGGCTGGGGAGGGGTGTTTTTGAGGCTGTGCACGCGTGCAGCAACCCCCTCCCAGCCAAGAGAGATCATGAAGATCGTCAAAGCAATATGTGTCACCTCCGTAGCGCTACTCGGGCCAATCGCTTGCGACGCAGCGACGCCGGCGCTCGCGTCATGCCAAAGCAGGCGGCGGGCGCGTCCCGCACGACGACGATCCACTGCTCGGCTTCACTGCACCCGCAAGCCGTTGCGCCTCCAATCGTTTAAGCGGAGGTTCTGTGTTGAGACTAAATTTTAAGCCTTTCTTAAATTCTCTATTTGAAGCTCGGTCACACGAAGGACTGGTTATTCCCCTCATGGGTCTTTTGGGGGCGCTCGCAGCATGTCAGGCAAGTGAGAAAGACGGGTCCCAGTTCGCGCCTGATAAAATTGGGCTTAGTCTGTCCGGCTTGAACTATACAGATATGCCAATTGGATCAATCTATGTAAATGGATCTTGGGGCGGAGCGGTTCAGCCGTACAATAACGGCAACGGTTCTGCGGGAAGTGTTGCGTTGCCTTATCCTTGGAAACCTGGAACGAAGGTGACAGTAAAATGGAGTGATGACGCACTGTATGTGCGTGATAAGCATTCTTTGTATGCAGAAGAGGTTGAAGTTCCCCCGTATTCGATGATCAATTCGGGTTATTTGTGGGTTGCATTCTTTCCAGGTCGGAAAATTAAGGTTTATGCCTCTGGTTATTACCCTGGTCACTTGAATTTCCCCGATCGACTGCTGACCCCCGCGGAAACATGCAAACGTGATCCAGAGTGCATGGATTGGTATCGAAGCAAGGCGCCGCCAAGGGCAGGTCATTACTAGTCGAGGTACAAATTTTTTGCTGGCCAGGCGTGACCAGCAGGATGCGAGCGGCTTTTGATATCAAATGCTCACGAGGTGATCGGGGGCATGGACGTCAACGACAGATGTCCGGCGTAGCCAATGCTGAAACTGGCTGCTCCGCTTCTGCAGGCTGCGTGGGCATCCCTAGTCGAGGTGACGAGACCCAAGTGTAGTGATCCGATGGATTGTTGGTGGGCGGTCCGCTGGCGTTGTATCCGCTTGGACCGGTGGTACGACGTGACTAGATGGTTGTGTTAGCTGTCGCGAAAACGTGATGTTGGTCGCTCAAATCGCAAATATTTGGTGTCAGCACCATTGTGAACAGGCTAAATGCCTTCCTGTTTGCGTACAGCAAACCCAGTGATTCCGGCAGATTCCCCGCTGTTCCCACCAATCCGCCTCCTCCAACCCGTAACGCGGGCTATAGGAAAGTTCTGATAGATTCGGCTTGGGGGATCTGATTACGTCTGCTGAATGGCAGACGGGAAACGCATTGGGTTGGCATGGAAAAGCTGAATAGCCTGATGGCGCAGGTGGCTGCGCCGAGTGATGCACAGCGTCAGTATCAATGGCGATGCTCGGGATTTGGCGGGGGCATGGTCGAACGCTGGTGGGGCCGCGATGGCCTGTCTGCGCATGCGCAGACGGATGTGGATGTGCTGTCCACCGATCAAGGCGTTGCGCTGGATACGCTGCTTGGCACTCGGGCGGTGCTGGTGATGCGCATGGCGGATGGCGGCGAGCAGCAACGCAGTGGTCTGGTTGCGCACGCACAGCGCATGGGCAGTGATGGCGGACTGGTGCGCTATCGCGTGTCGCTGCGATCGTGGACCTGGTGGCTGCAGCATGCGCGGCACAGCCGTGTGTTCCAGGACAAGAGCGTGCGCGAGATCGTCGACGCCGTGCTTGCCGACTATCCGGACCTGGCCAATTGGCGCTGGGCCGAAGGCTGCGATGAATTCATTGGTACGCGCGTGCGCAGCTATTGCGTGCAGTACCGCGAGAGCGATCTGGATTTCCTGCAGCGGCTGTTGGCCGAGGAAGGGCTGGGTTGGCGTCTCTACGCCGAGGAACAATCCTCTTGCGGCAACGGCATGGAGATCTTCGCCGATAGCCTGAGCCTGCCGCAGGACGCCAGCAGCGCGGCGGCCGGCGTTCGCTTCCACCGCAGTGATGCCACCGAATCCACGGACAGCATCCAGATGCTGGGCCGACGCCGCGCCCTGGGCAGCACCAGCCTGAGTCTGCTCAGCGATGATTACCGCCAGGTGCGCAGCATCAGTGCTCAGCTGCCCTTGGACGGCGGTGGTGACGCCTCCATGCGCGAAAGCTATGACGCCGTGGGTGCCTATGCATTCAGCAATGCCGGTGCGGCCGATTGGTACGCGCGTTTGCAGGCGCAGGCGCATGAAGTCCACGGACGCAGCTGGCAGGGCCAAGGCACGGTACGTGGTTTCCAGTCCGGTAACTGGATTGAGGTGCAGCAGGCGCCGTTTGCGACCGCGCCGGAGTTGTTGCTGGTGGACGTGGAGCACGCAGGCATCAACAACCTGCCCACCGATGTACGCCAAGCGATGGACGATGCCTTGGGTGGCGCGCCGATGACGGGCGCGGATGCCGGGCTGTGGCAGCATGCGGAGAAAGTGGGTTACGCCAATCGCTTCAAGGCGACCGAGCGGAGCTTGCCGTGGCGGCCGGCGCTGGAGGATTGCAACGGTCATCGGCTCAATCCGCGGCCTACCGTACCGGGCTATCAGACCGCTGTGGTCGTCGCGGGGCAGGGTGGCAACAGCAAGGACGTGCATGCCGACAGCCTTGGCCGGATTCGGGTGCGCTTCCACTTCCAGGATGGACAGGGCGACACCACTTGGCTGCGGGTAGCGCAGCGCTATGCCGGCCCTGGGGTTGGTGCACAGTTTCTGCCGCGCATCGGCCAGGAAGTGCTGGTTGGTTTCCTCGATGGCGATATCGACAGGCCCATCGTGCTGGGCGCGCTGTACAACGGCCGTGGCGAAGCGGGTGTTGCGCCCACGCCTGCGGGTGCCAGTGCCGACGCCGATCACAGCGCCTATGCACAGGCGCGCGATGGCACCGCCAGCGCGCAAGGCAATCTGAGTGGCGGCCATGCACCGGCCTGGCACGCGGCTGGCGCAGGCGATGATGCGCACCGCAATGCCGGCGCTGTGTGGGGCATCCGTTCGCGCGAATGGGATGGCGGTGAAGGCAGCAATCACCTGCTGTTTGATGACAGCGACCAGCAACTGCGTGTACAGCTGGCCAGCAGCCAGCAGACCTCGCAGTTGAGCCTTGGCCATCTTCGCCATCAGGCCGACAATTTCCTGGGCAGCCTGCGTGGCACTGGCTTCGAACTGCGCAGTGATGCCTGGGGTGCGGTGCGCACAACCTCGGGCGCGTGGTTCAGTGCTTACGCACACCGCGCCAACAGTCCTGCCGGTGAGGCCGTGCAGCCGGCGGCACTGCTCAATCAGCTGCAAGGTCTGGGCACCCGTTTCAATCAAGCGGCGCACACGCACCTGACCACCGCGTTGGCGATGAAGGAAGGTGCACGCGGCAAGGACCGTTCCAACATCGTGCCAGATCAGGCACCGCTCGCCGCGATGCTGGCCAGCGCCAAGACCACGGTCTCCGGAATGGAACACCAGGCGGCAAGCAGCGAGGCCAAGCAACGTCAGGCGACGGCGGGCGAGGGCCGGATACCACATAGCGGTGATCCGCTGCTGGGGTTCGCAGCGCCGGCCGGCATTGTCCATGTCGCAGGACAGGCGTTGCATTGGTCGGTCGGTGAAGGCCTGTTGTTGGCCAGTGGCGGCGACAGCGATACCGCCGTGATGGGCGCTGCACGCCTGCACGCTGGCCAGGCCATTGGCATGTTGGCCAGTGCTGTGGAAGGCGGTGCCGATGATGGCAATGCGCTGAGCGTTGTGGCCGGCACCGATCAATTGAACGTGCAGGCACAACAAGACGAAGTGCGCATTCAGTCACGGCAGGCGCTGCGCGCAGCCAGCGCCCAGGGCGTAGTGGAACTGACTGCCGGCAAGACCTTGCACATCGCCACTACCGGTGGTGCCAGCGTCACCATCGAAGGCGGCAACATCAGCTTCAACTGCCCAGGCAAGATCACCGTGCATGCGAGCAAGAAGAGCTTCCTCGCTGCCACCCATCTGTCCACCGAGATGAACAGTTGGCCCGACGCGCAGTTCGACGATGTGTACGTGGTGCGGCACCGTGCCACGGGCGATCCCATGCCCAATACACGTGTGCAGATCACGCGCGGTGATGGTGGCCGTAGCGAAGTGGTCACCGATGCGCAGGGGCGCCTGCCACGGCAGCGCGGGCAGGGTATCGATGAGGTGCTCATCAAGGTTCTGGGGAAGGTCTAGCGCATGGAAGAGAAACAGGAAGTTGTACTGCCCAGCGGAGACTGGGACGAGGATGGCCGGCCGGTCGCGCGTGCGCGGCTTACCCAGGTCAAGGACAAGCGCGACAAGGTGGTCGAAGCAGATACTGATGCGGTCATTCCGGTCATCTTCCTGCCCGGCATCATGGGTACCAATCTGAAGTCGAAGATCACCGGCGACCCGGTATGGCGGCCGCCGAACACCGATGGTGTGGGCGCGGTGCTGGGTGCTATCGGGCAGATGTTCGTGTTCCTGTTCCGTGGCGCCGCCACGCGGCAACGCTTGTTGAATCCGTGGACCTCGGAGGTGGATGATCGCGGCCCGCTGGACGCGGAAGATGTCATTCCCGAGGCGTTGGCGCGCGAGCGTGGCTGGGGCCAGTTGATGCGCTCGGCCTACAACCCGGTGATGGCCGAGATGCACCGCAAGCTCAATGACCTGATGTCGGCGGGCAAGCTGCAGCCATGGTGGGCGGAAGAGGGCGCGCGTGCGCCAGCCGAATATGGCGAGACGGTAGGCGGCAATGTCGCGCTCACCTTGGAGCAGGCCAAGCATGCAGCGCACTACCGCTTCGAGGTCTGGTCCGGTGGTTACAACTGGCTGCAGAGCAATCGCTTCTCGGCCCAGGACATCATCGCGCGCATCGACAACGTGATCCTGCCGTACTACGCCACGCGTGGTATCAACGCGCAGAAGGTGTTGCTGGTTACCCATTCGATGGGCGGCCTGGTAGCGCGCGCGGTGTCGCAGGTGGCCAACTACGGCAAGTTGCTGGGTATATCGCATGGCGTGATGCCGGCGACCGGCGCAGCGGCGACTTACCACCATTGCCGTGCCGGCTATACCGGTGCCCCCAGCATCATTCTGGGTCGCGATGCCGGGGAAGTGGTGGCTATCCTGGCTCGATCTGCAGGCGGTCTGGAGCTGTTGCCTGCCGCTGACTACAACGAGGGTAAGGCGTGGCTTCAGCTGGGCGACGAGGGCCCAAAGCTGCCTGTTGGCGGCGATCCTTACAGCGAGATCTATCTCAACACCAAGTGGTATGGGTTGGTTCCCGAAGGCAACACCGAGTTGCTTGATCCGAGTGCGCCGACAGCGGCTGCTGCATCGGCACGCGAAGAAGAAGATGGTCCTGCGCTTTCACCGCGCAGCAATTTCCAGATCATTGTCGAAGGTGTGAAGGACTTTCATAAGGACATCACCCGCAAGTACCACAAGCCGACTTTCGCGCATTACGGCGATGACGCCAAACAGCTCGCCTGGGGTTCACTGGCCTGGAGCGGTGGCAGCATGACCGGCGTGGATTCGGTGACGCCGGTATCGGACAACCACAATGGCAAGATCAAACTGCAGGACGCCGTTGGTGTGATCAAGCTGGAGATCGCTGATCCCACCGATCCCGGTGATGGCACAGTACCGGCGTGTTCAGGTGCGGCCCCTAAAGCTGAGGTCACAGGATGTTTCCGTCAAGGCAGTTTCGGTAGCGGGCAGTACGCGCTGAAAGGGAAAAAAGGCTATGACCATCAAGGCAGCTACAACGACGAGCGCACCCGCTGGGCAACACTGTACGCCGCCGTGCGGCTTGCACAGGGCGCGGACTGGGCATGAGTTGTTGCACGCGATGACGCGCCGGCCGCTGTTGCATGGCTTGCTGGCTGCGGTACTACTGACCTTTGCCTCGGGCGGCGTTGCCGGCGCGGCACCGAAACGACAGGGAAGCGAAATGAAGACTTTGTGCGTTGGCCGATTCCTGCTGGATGTGCCTGCTGCGACCTCGATCCAGCCCGGCTACGTGTATGCACGTAAGAAGGTTGAGACGACTACCGGCGTATCACTGCAGGAGTTCCGTCAGCGAGTGGCCGCGCGTGACGCGACGTTGACAGCAGACCGGCATCGCAGTGGTGAGTCGATGTCGGTGAGCACGACAACCTTTGACGATAATGCGGTGCTGCTTACCTCATGGGTAAGCGAAAGTAGCCGCGCCGGCCATCGCCAGGAGCTTTACGTGCTGGACCCAACGCACAACGTGCAATACTTGGTCAGTGGCGAGACCGAGGCCGCGAAGCTGCCAGCCGCGATCGAGAACTACCGCGCCTTGCGGCCAAGGATCAGCTACCGCGATCCCAATACCATTCCGACGACCGCAGGCTTCTGCATTGATTCGGGTTTCATTGCTGGCAACCGCATCAATAGCGAGGAAATGACCATCGGCCTGCGTCCGCGTGCCTATCCCGGTGCGCGCATGACGTTGATGTCGTATGTCACCGGCAAGCCCGACCAGCCCTTGCTGCAACGGGCTTCGGACCTGCCGCCGGAATATGCTGCGGCCGCGGCGCGGATGCGCAACCTGCGCCGTGGTGAACGCAATGTCGGGCCGATCCAGGGGCAGGAGATTCTTGCCCACGCCGAAGATGGCGGACGCAAGATGTATGCCTTCCTGTGGGAATCGCAGGGCCGCGCGGAGTCCTTGCAGTTCCCGTTCCTGTCGTTGCAGTTGCTGACCGAAGACAAGGCCGATGCACCGGCATTCCGCGAGGACGCGCAGGCGTTGGGGCTATGGGATCAAGTGCTTGGAAGCCTGCGCCTTCGCCCCGGCGCAATCTAAGCTGGTTGCTCTGTGGGAGCGGCGTAAGCCGCGAAGCTGATGGTGCTGGAGCTTGCAGGTATTTGTGCCATCTGCAGATGTACCAGTTTCGCGGCTTACGCCGCTCCTACAACAGCCGAGGTAAGCGCGCTCCAGCGCCCAGCGTCCGTCTGCATCCTGGCGAACCCTCAAAGCTCCTGGCCAAACATGATTCTGTGGCCGTCTATGGTGCGCACTCCGAATTCGCGCATACCCCATGGCTTGTCAGCGAGCTGCTGGGTGAATTCCGCACCCGCGGTTCGGTATTCATCAAACAGGGCAGCGGCATCCGACACGGTGACGTAGCCATACCAGGAGTGGTCACCAAGTGCATGTGGCGGCAATGCATCGCTGCATTCGCCCAGCATCACCCGGAAGCTGCCGCGCGACATGAAGCTCCAGCCAGGTGCGCTGAAGTCCATCTGCAGGCCGAGGACCGATGCGTAGTAATCGGTGGACTTGGCCAGGTCCTGCACGGCGAGGGTGAAGCGCACGTCGGTGAAGTCGCTCATGTTCTCTCCTGCAGTGTGATGTCAGCCATCGTGGTTGAGCGGTCGCGGCGCTGACTCGCCGGCTTTGGTGTCCGAATCTGGCGGGCAACGCTGCCGTAGCGGGTGCAGCATGCAGCTCCTTCGTTGATTGGAGCTTACATGAAGCAGCTACAGGGAAAAGTCGTGATCATCACCGGCGCCAGCTCTGGCATCGGCCACGCTGCAGCAGTGCTGTTCGCCGCTGAAGGCGCAGCGCTTGTATTGGGCGCGCGCCGCGCAGTCGAGCTGGATCTGCTTGTCATGGAGATTTCCAGCAGTGGCGGTAGCGCTGTTTGCCTGCCGGGCGATGTCTGCGAAGAAGGCTATGCAAAGGCCTTGGTCGCGTTGGGGTTGGACCAGTACGGTCGGCTGGACGTGGCCTTCAACAACGCCGGCATGATGGGGCCATTGGGGCCGACGCCGGAGGTGGAGCTGGCTGATTGGCAGCGCACGTTGGATACCAATCTCACCGCGATGTTTCTTGCTGCCAAGCATCAGGTACCGGCAATGCTGCGCAGCGGCGCTGGCAGCCTGATATTCACTTCAACCTTCGTCGGTCATACGGTGGGCTTCGCCGGTGCTGCGGCCTATGCAGCCAGCAAGTCCGGCATCATCGGCCTGACCCAGGCATTGGCGTCCGAGTTCGGACCGCAGGGACTGCGAGTGAATGCCTTGTTGCCCGGCGGCACTGACACTCCGATGGCGCATGAAATGAATGGCTCGCCCGAAGCGATGGCGCAGGTGGCGCAGTTGCATGCACTGAAGCGTATTGCTGATCCGTGCGAATTGGCGGCGGCGGCGATGTTCCTTGCCTCGGACCAGTCTTCATTCATGACCGGCGCGGCGATGCTGGTGGATGGAGGTGTCTCGATTCATCGCGGCTGACGTTCTGCGCGCATGCGAAGCGGGCGCCATAGGGCGCCCGTTTGGTTTCGTTCCTAGCTGGAATTGCATGTGGTCGCTGAAGTGCGCGAAGCTGCCGGCGTTGCCGATCAGTGGATCGGGATATGCAGCTCCATCTGCGAGGCTGGATCAAACGGATCGTCAAACCGCGCGTCGTAGCGTTCCAGATCAACACCTTCCTTTGCCTGTAGTCCGTGTTCAGCGAGCAGGTGATCGTGGATGGCATGGAAGCTGGCGCTGATCTGCGGGGCGGTGCCGGTGTGGGTGAACACGGCATAGCGTTGTGCAGGAACCTGGGCGCGAACCATGCCCTCCGGGATCGCTGCGTCGTCCTGAACTTCGAAGCCGGTGATGTAGCGGACCGTGCCATCAGGCTGCGGTGCGCAGACGCCGTAGCTGACGACGGGGTCGAGCTTCCCGATGACTTCATTTTCCCGCGGGATGAAGCGTTGCCAGAGTTCGGCGTAGCCATCTTCGCCGTCGCGGAAGATCGCTTCCATGCCGATGACGGTGAAGGCTGGGCGCTCGATGAGGGTGGGCTGCATGGTGGGATTTTTGTCAGGGAGGGGCGGGCGCGTTGCCGTCGCGTGTGGGGCTTGCTGCGGGGCTGTCAGCCTCCGTTCTGTGCTCGCTGGTAAGCGACCAGTGCGTTGGCATGGCCGTGGCCGATGTTGTGCTGCTCCTTGAGGAATGCCACCTGCTCCATGTGCTTCTTGTCCTTGACTGTCTCCAGCAGTTGCAGCCAGTGCTTTATAGGCTTGCCGTAGGTCTTCTCGATAGACGGGAAATACGATGCCGGACCTTGGACTTTTTCGCTGCTGGTCATGTGTGTTTCCTGAGAGGAGAGGTGCTGGGCAATGATGCGACAAACCATTGTGTAATGGCGATTCAGTCGTTGCTTGGCGGGAGGATCGCAGCGATGTGCACTTTGGCGGCGTGGATGAAGGCGGTGAGCTGCGAGGCTGGCCAGAGCGCAGCGGGATCACCTTGGCCAAGATAGGCATCGCGTGCCTGGGTGACGACGGCATGGTGCTGCAGGTGTAGTTGCTGCAACAGCCAATCGGCGGCCACATCCTTGGGTGCGATGCGGCCGGTCTGGGTGCTGTACCAGATGCGTGCCAACGTGAGCACGATGTTGGTCTCCTCGCCACGCCAGTCGTCGGGGGCATTCCACAGTTTCAGGGTGTCCACCAGCGCCTGTTGGAAGTCGCGCTGGGGTACCGCTGGCAGTAGTTTGGTAATGGCTGGGCCGTACAGGGCGATGCTGTGCTGACGTGCCTTGGTCAGGAGGATGGCCAGGTCTGGATCATGCAATGGCGGCTCCAGGATGTCGGCAAGGATGTCCTGGCGCAGCCATTCGCCGAACTGCAGCTCGCGACGTGCCGGATGGCGCCAGGGCACAACCTCAGCAAGGGCGATGAGCGTCGCTTCCAATGCACGCAGCGTTGGGTGCTGGCCGGGTGGGGCGGAGATGGCCAGTAGTGCGCGCTGCAGATTCCGCAACGTGGCGTCGTCCGGGTGGTTGGCCACGATCACCAGCAGGTCGATGTCGCTGCGTGGCTTCAAACCACCGTCGAGCGCGGAGCCGTACAGGTAAATGGCGAGCAGATTGGCTGCCAGCTGCTGCTGGATCACCTCGCAGGCGAGGGTGGTTTGTTCGCTGATGGCATCGGGGACGTGCGGAGTCATGGAGGCGGCAGGCAGTCGCGATGGCTGATTGTGCCGTAAACAGAACGGGCGCCTTGCGGCGCCCGTTCTTTGCAAAGCTTGCCCTCACCCCAACCCCTCTCCCGTGAACGGGAGAGGGGCTAAAGCAAGACAGGGCAAAGCAAATCAGTAGCGGTAGTGGTCCGGCTTGAACGGGCCGTCGACCGGCACGCCGATGTAGTCGGCCTGTTCCTGGCTCAGGGTGGTCAGCTTGACGCCGATCTTCTCCAGGTGCAGACGGGCAACTTCTTCGTCCAGCTTCTTCGGCAGCAGGTACACCTTGTTCTCGTAGCTGTCCTTGTTCGCCCACAGGTCGATCTGTGCGAGCGTCTGGTTGGCGAACGAGTTGGACATCACGAAGCTCGGGTGGCCGGTGGCGCAGCCTAGGTTGACCAGGCGGCCTTCGGCCAGCAGGAAGATCGCGTTACCGTTCGGGAAGATGTACTTGTCCACCTGCGGCTTGATGTTGACGTGCTGCACGCCCTTGTAGCCCACCAGTGCATCGACCTGGATTTCATTGTCGAAGTGACCGATGTTGCAGACGATGGCCTGGTCCTTCATCGCGCTCAGGTGCTCGATGCGGATGATGTCCTTGTTGCCGGTGGTGGTGACGTACAGGTCAGCACGGCCCAGGGTGGATTCGATGGTGTTGACCTCGAAACCTTCCATTGCGGCCTGCAGGGCGCAGATCGGGTCGATTTCGGTGACCACCACGCGTGCGCCGTAGGCACGCAGCGAGGCGGCGCAGCCCTTGCCGACGTCGCCGTAACCGCAGACCACGGCAACCTTGCCGGCCAGCATCACGTCCATCGCGCGCTTCAGGCCATCGGCCAGCGACTCGCGGCAGCCGTACAGGTTGTCGAACTTGCTCTTGGTCACCGAGTCGTTGACGTTGATCGCCGGGATCAGCAGGGTGCCGGCCTGGGCCAGCTGGTACAGGCGGTGCACGCCGGTGGTGGTCTCTTCGGAGACGCCCTTCCAATCCTTGACCACGCGGGCCCAGTAACCCGGGCGCTCGGTTGCAACGCGCTTGAGCAGGTTCTTGATGACCTGTTCTTCGTGCGAGGAAGCCGGCTCGTTGACCCAGTTGCTGCCGTTCTCGAGCTCGTAGCCCTTGTGGATCAGCAGGGTGACGTCGCCGCCGTCATCGACCACCAGTTCCGGACCGGTCAGGGTGCCGTCGGCCAGGGTGAAGGTCAGCGCGTCCAGGGTGCAGTCCCAATATTCTTCCAGCGATTCGCCCTTCCAGGCGAACACCGGCGTGCCGGTGGCGGCAATCGCAGCGGCAGCGTGGTCCTGGGTCGAGAAGATGTTGCACGAGGCCCAACGCACTTCGGCGCCGATGTCCTTCAGGGTCTCGATCAGCACTGCGGTCTGGATGGTCATGTGCAGCGAGCCGGTCACGCGCACGCCCTTCAGCGGCAGCTCGGCCTGGTACTTGCGGCGGATCGACATCAGGCCCGGCATTTCGTGCTCGGCGATGTCCAGTTCCTTGCGGCCCCAATCGGACAGCGAGATATCGCGGATTTTGTAATCACCTTCCTGCGAGAAGGTAGTGGCAACAGCGTTCATTTAGAGCTCCGGTGTGGTGCGAGCAGGCTCGCGTTCGCCGGGCGCCGTTGTTGCGTGAAAGCCGTCCGAGCCTGGCCGTTTGGGAAGTCCGTGCAAGAACACGGGCTGTAGTGGACGGGTCCACCCAACGGTCGCAGCGCCCCTCGGAACGGGCCGCCCAGTATATCGCGGTGACGTGCCCGCGCCGCGGGCCCAACCAACGGCAGGGGCCAGCGTCGATGGGGATTGTTAAGTTGGAGGATTGTTTTCGTCCAATAGGAATGCGCCATGAACCTGTCTCCCCACCGCCGTCGCCGCGCTTCGGCCGCCCTGGTGCTGTGCGCCGGCCTGCTGCTGGCGGTACCTCCGGTCATGGCGTTGACCCCGCCGCCGGCGCAGAAGGGCGCCCAGCAGGGCGAAGGCTACCGGCTGCCGTCGGCGGCGCTGCAGGCCGTGGTGGACGCTCCACGCGCGCCCAGCCTGTACCTGTCGCCCAAGTGTGACCTGACTGCGCTGCTGCAGACCCCGGCGCTGCCCTCCATCGCCCAGGTGGCGGCCCCGGAGCTGAAGCTGGCTGGCCTTCGCATCAATCCCAAGACCGTGTCCGACAGCCGCTTTTCGTTCGGCAGCAAGCTGTGGCTGGCCTCCACCAGTGATGGCAAGGAGCGCCAGATCAATGGTTTGCCGCAGCCGCTGTCGGTGGCCTCGCTGGCCTGGTCGCCGGACCAGAAGTACCTGGCCTTCAACCAACTGAATCCGGCCACCGGCAGCAATGAGCTGTGGTTGGTGGATGTGGAGACCGCCAGTGCGCGGCGGGTGGCCGAGCGCCTGAACAGCATCGTCGGCAACGGCTATGCGTGGCTGCCGGGCAGCGATGCGCTGCTGGTGATGCAGCGTCCCGCCGGGCAGGGCGAGCCGCCGCACGGCGACGGCGTCCCGATCGGGCCGGCGGTGCAGCAGACCGAGGCTGGGCAGGGCGTGCGCACCGTGCGCACCTATCAGGATCTGTTGAAGAACGAAGACGATGCGCGTCTGTTCGAGTACTACCTGCAGGCACAGCCGGTGCGGGTGTCGATCAGCGGCGACAGCAAGCCGGTCGGCGCGGTGGGCATCTATCTGGGCCTGTCGGCCTCGCCGGACGGCAAGTACCTGCTGAGCCAGCGCGTACAGCGGCCGTTCTCCTATGCGGTGCCGGTCAGCCGTTTCCCGCGCAACATCGAAGTGCTGGATGCGCAGGGCAAGCTGGTGCACACGGTGGCGCGTCTGCCGCTGGTGGATGGCCTGCCGACCGGCAATGACGCAGTGCCCACCGGCGTGCGTTCGATCAGTTGGCGTGCCGATGCACCGGCCTCGCTGGTGTGGGCCGAAGCACAGGATGGCGGTGACCCGTCGCGCGAGGCCAAGGTGCGCGATGCGGTGATGCTGCAGGCAGCACCCTTTGAAAAGCCGCCGGTGACGCTGGCGCAGCTGGGTTCGCGCTACGCAGGTGTTACCTGGGCCAATGGCGAGTTGGCCTTGCTGGATGAGTACTGGTGGAAGAGCCGTCAGGTAAAGCAGTGGAAGATTGCCCCGGATCATCTGGACCAGGCCGCAACGCTGCTGGTCCAGCGCTCGGAAGATGATCGCTACAGCGACCCGGGCGAGCCCTTGCTGCAGATGGATGACGGCGGCCGCTCGCGCCTGCAGCTGACCGCTGATGGCAAGGGCTTCTATCGCATTGGTGACGGCGCATCGGCTGAAGGTGATCGTCCATTCCTGGACCGCGTTGACCTGGACAGTGGCAAGAGCGAACGCCTGTTCCACTCGCAGGCGCCGTACTACGAAATGCCGCTGGGCATCATCGAAGGCGAAGCAGGCCGCATCCTGACCTATCGCGAATCCAACGACGTACCGGCCAATCTGTATGCGCGTGGTCTGGCTGCAGATGCGCAGCCGGTCGAACTGACGCATTTTGCCCATCCGCTGCCCGCTTTGTGTGGAGTGAAGAAGGAACAGATCCGTTACAAGCGCGCCGATGGTGTGGAGCTCACCGCCGACCTGCTGCTGCCGCCGGGTTATGACGCCAAGAAAGATGGCCCGCGTCCGCTGCTGATGTGGGCTTACCCGGCTGAGTTCAAATCTGCTGCCGATGCCAGCCAGGTCAGTGGTTCCAAGTACCGTTTCAATGCCATCAGCTACTGGGGCCCGCAGGCCTTCCTGGCCAAGGGCTATGTGGTGCTGAACAACCCGACCATGCCGATCGTAGGCGAAGGTGACACCGAGCCGAACGACACCTATGTGCAGCAGTTGGTTGCCAGCGCACAGGCCGCGGTGGATGAGGTCGTGAAGCGTGGCGTCGGCGACCGCGAGCGCATTGCGGTGGGCGGCCATTCCTATGGTGCCTTCATGACTGCGAACCTGCTGGCGCATACGCGTCTGTTCAAGGCGGGCATTGCGCGTTCGGGTGCGTACAACCGTACGCTGACGCCGTTCGGCTTCCAGGCCGAAGAGCGCAACTACTGGCAGGCGCAGGAGGTGTACCAGAAGATGTCGCCGTTCAATTACGCAGACAAGATCAAGGACCCGATCCTGTTCATCCATGGCGAGGACGACAACAACTCCGGCACCTTCCCAATCCAGAGCGAGCGCATGTTCGCTGCGGTGAAGGGCTTGGGCGGTACCTCGCGCCTGGTGATGCTGCCGAACGAATCGCATGCTTACCGCGCACGCGAATCGATCATGACGATGCTGGCCGAAAGCGAAGACTGGCTGGACCGTTGGTTGGGTGCAGAGGCAGGCAAGAAGCGCTGATGAACCGCTCCCTCCCTTTTGCACGCAGTGCAAAGGGGAGGGTTGGGGAGGGGCAAGCTTTGGCGCCTTCCCGTAGTGCCGAGCCATGCTCGGCAGGGGCGTTACCGGCCAAAGCAAAAAGCCGCCCTCACCCCAACCCCTCTCCCGCAAGCGGGCGAGGGGCTTTGAGCAAGAGCGAAGCAACGTAGTGCCGAGCATGGATCGGCACTACAGGTGAAGCGCTGTTTCGTCATGTCCTCGAACTGACTGATCCGGCGTACCTTTCTGTCCAAAAGGACAGCTGCCAGACAACATTCAGATGCAACTGTTTCAGGTTTGGTGCACTGCAAAATTGTGCTGATTTTTGCGGTAGGCTTGACGGGTTTCCGCTCTCCAGGCTCTACGTCTTAGATGAACGAGTACCGCAGCAGCGTTGTCTTCGCCACCCCCGACCTGCCACTGCGCGACGATGTACGTCGCCTCGGCACACTGGTTGGTGATCTGATTTCCGAACAGGTATCGCCCGGTTTCCTCGACGAGGTGGAAGACGTGCGCACGGCGGCGATTGCCCGCCGTGAAAGCCAGGCGCCGTTGGCTCCGCTAAGCGCGCAGTTGGCAGGACGTTCGCCACGCGATGCCGAAGCGCTGGTGCGCGCCTTCAGTACTTACTTCCAGGTGGTCAACATCGCTGAGCGCGTGCATCGCATCCGACGCCGCCGTGACTACCAGCGCGCAGGCACCAAGCGCCCGCAGCCGGAAGGCCTGCATGACGCGTTGCTTGCGCTGAAGGCGCAGGGCGTGACGCCGGAGGAACTGGCGCAGTGGCTGCCGCAGATCGACATCGAACCGGTATTCACCGCGCACCCGACCGAGGCCGTGCGCCGTGCCCTGCTGGAAAAAGAACAACTGATGGTTGCTGCCTTGGTCGACAACCTCGACGGCCAACGCACGCCCGGCGAGCAAGCCGCCGATGCCGCGCGTTTTCGCATGGCCTTGACCGCATCGTGGCAGACCGCCGATTCCTCGCCAGTGCGCCCGACCGTTGATGATGAGCGCGAGCATGTCGGCTTCTATCTGACTCGCGTGCTGTACCGGGTGATTCCGGTGTTCTACGAATCCTTGGAACAGGCGCTGCGCGACACCTGGGGCCGAACCCTGCCGCTGCCGCGTCTGCTGCGCTTCGGCACCTGGGTGGGCGGTGACATGGACGGCAATCCGAACGTGGACGCCGGCACCATCACCAACACCTTGAACGCACAGCGCAGCGCGGTGCTCGGGCTGTATCTGAAAGACATGGTGGCGCTGGCCAGCCTGCTCAGTCAATCGACCGAACTGGTTGGTGTGAGTGCTGAAGTTCAGGCGCGTGTGCAGGAGTACCAGCAACTGCTGCCGCAGGTGAAGTCGCGCCCGCGTCATGCCGACATGCCGTACCGCCTGCTCAACGACCGCATGCGCGCGCGCCTGCAGGCGACATTGGAAGACGCTCCGGGGGCATACGCGTCACCGGAAGAATTCATCCACGACATCCAGCTCATTCTCGACAGCCTGGACGCCAACAAGGGCAAGCACGCCGGCTGGTTCTCGGTGCGGCGTCTACTGTGGCGCGTGCGCACGTTTGGTTTCCATCTTGCGCGTTTGGATGTGCGCCAGGAATCCAGTGTGCATTCGCGCGCGCTGGCCGAAGTGTTGGGCGGGCAGGATGCATTCGACGCGTTGGACGATACGGCACGCGCGCAGTTGCTGTCGCCGTACGCCGCAGGCACTGCAGTGCTGGCGCGCGGCGAGGACGAAGCCGGGCAGCGTCTGGACAAGGTGTTCGCTGCACTGGCTGACGCGCGGCGTCGCCACGGCGCCGATGCCTTGGGCAGCTATATCATCTCGATGGCGCATGATCGTGGCGACGTGCTCGCAGTGCTGGCGCTGGCTCGGCGTGGTGGTCTGCTGGATGCGGACAACGCGGTGCCGTTGGATATAGCGCCATTGTTTGAAACCGTCGACGACCTGCAGCGTGGTACTGCAACGCTGCGTGATCTGCTTGCCGATCCGGTCTACCGCGCCCATCTGGCCGCGCGTGATGACGTGCAGATGGTGATGCTGGGCTACTCGGACAGCGGCAAGGACGGCGGCATCGCTGCCTCGCGTTGGGGTTTGCAGCATGCACAGGTCGAGCTGCTGGAAACGGCGGCGGAATTTGGCGTCAAGCTGACCTTCTTCCACGGTCGCGGTGGCTCGATAAGTCGCGGTGGCACCAAGACCACCCATGCAGTGAACGCCTCGCCACGCGGCAGCATCGGTGGCCGCCTGCGCGTCACCGAGCAGGGCGAAGTAATCCATCGCAAGTACGGTATCCGTGCGTTGGCGTTGCGCTCGCTGGAGCAGTCCGCTGGCGCGGTATTGCGTGCCAGCTTGCGCCCGCGTGCCGACGAGCCGCGCGAGGAGCAGTGGAAGCCGGTGATGGCCTTGGTCGCCGAGCAGAGCTCAGCTGCGTATCGCGCTTTTGTTGGTGATGCGCAGTTCATGAATTACTTCCGCCAGGCCACACCGATCGATGTGATCGAGCGGATGACGCTTGGGTCGCGACCCTCGCGGCGGCTGGGTCAGGATGCGGCGCTGACCAATCTGCGGGCGATTCCGTGGGTGTTCGCCTGGAGCCAGGCGCGCGCGGTGATTCCGGGTTGGTTCGGCGTCGGCAGTGGCCTGCAAGCCGCCGCTGATGCAGGGCATGAACAGACACTGCGAGAGATGGCGCACGACTGGCCGTTTTTCGAGACCTTCCTCGATGACATGTCGATGGTGCTGAGCAAGGGCGACATCCATATCGCCGAGCAGTTCTCCAAGCTGGCCGGCCCGCTGCACGAGCAGTTCTTCCCGCTGATCCGCGAGGAGCTGGCGTTGACCGCGCATTGGGTGAAGCGCTTGAGTGGCCAGCAGGAGTTGCTGGAGCAGGACCCACGGCTGGCCTTGTCGATCCGCCTGCGGAATCCCTATATCGACCCGATCAGCATCCTGCAGGTGGACCTGCTGCAGCGCTGGCGTGCAAGTGACCGCCAGGACGAAGGCCTGCTGCGTGCCCTGGTGGCTTGCGTGAACGGTGTATCGCAAGGCGTGCAGAACACCGGTTGAAGCCTTTCCTGTAGTGCCGAGCCATGCTCGGCAGAGGCTTTACCAGCAAAGCCTGACCGTATTGGCCGGCCGAGCTGGCGCGCACCAGGACCACCACGCCCAGCAGCTATTGGGGGGGCGCACTGCGCCCTTGCGGATGTCTTCGGCAACGACCTTGATGCCGACTTCCATCGATGAGTTGCCGGTGTAGTTGACCGAAGCCAGGAAGGTGACCAACTCGCCGACGGCAATCGGTTGGCGGAAGGTCACCTGGTCCACGGACAGCGTCACCACGTAGTTGCCGGCATAACGGCTGGCGCAGGCATAGGCGACCTGGTCGAGCAGGCGCAGGATTGCACCGCCGTGGACCTTGCCGGAGAAGTTTGCCATCTCCGGCGACATCAGGACGGTCATCGACAGCTGGTGGGCTTTGTGTTCGCTCATGGCGGTTACTGCGATTGCGGGACCAGCAGGCTACTCCAGCCGGCGTGCAAGCGATATCGACGGCCCCAACTGTAGTGGGGGGGGGGGGGTCGCTGGGGGGAGGCGCGGGGGGGGCGGCGGACGCAGCGAGCCTCCGCGGTCGGGGGCGGGTAGGTGGAGTTGGGGGGGAGCGGGGGGAGGAGC